>DATCGT010000208.1:0-20735 GCA_036508775.1 Tepidiformaceae bacterium
CTCGACGTCCGTGACCCTCTCGACCGGCCCGACCGACTGGATCCTTACCGCCGATGGCACGGCCCAGGATTCTAACAAGGGTTCGGTACTGATTAACAAGGGCACCGTCGTCAACTTCGTCGGCAAGACCGGCCTCCACACGATCATCCTCAACGGTCAGAAGAACGGCGACAACTTCAACGCCGGGGACACGCGGACAATCACGTTCAACACGAGCGGGACGTTCAAGCTTACCTGTGACTTTCATCCCAACATGCTGGCCTACATCTACGTCCAGTAGGCCAGCACATCTGTCGCGCGTTGAAGGCCACCGTGGCCTCGGGCGGTCAACGGTTTGACCATGGTTTGGCCGCTGGATACGATCCCGGTCACAGCGGCCAGCACTGGGATTTCTGCGAGGCGCGCTTTCGACATCACCCGGGGAGAATGAGATATGCCAGCACAGACCGGAAAGCGGTACACGTGCCCAAAATGTGGGTCAGAGTTCATCGTCACCAAGGGTGGCGACGGCGAACTGAGCTGCGATGGCACGCCGCTCGAACTGAAGAAGTAGTCGGAGGGGACACAATGGCGGTTCAACTTGGTAAGCGTTACAAGGACGAGCAGACCGGCATCGAATTGCTCGTGATCAAGCCCGGCAACTGCGACCTCAAGGTCGATGGCCGTGAAATGCAGCTCATGCAGCCGAAGGTCCTTCCTTCTGCCGACTAGCTCGGTGGAACTGCGGGGATGATTTGTGAAACGGGGCTTCGGCCCCGTTCTCCTTGTGTCCCCTGTTTTCGCATCGGCTACCATGTCCGCGTGAGCATCAATCGCCTGGTTGAGGCGCAAATCGAGGATGCCATCGCGTCGGGGGCGTTCAGCCACCTGCCCGGCGAGGGTAAGCCTCTTCGCGCAGTCGACGGAGAGGAATTCAGTGGCGACATGGCGCTCGGCTTCAAGATCCTCCGCGACGCCGGTATGGCACCCGAGTGGTTGATGCTGGGCCGCGAGATCGAACGAGATCGGGAGAAGCTGAGCGACATCGACGGGGAACAGGCGGCGCTGGTGGCGTTTGCCGTCGGCGAGGATGACTGGGCGCGCTATTCCACGTCGCTTCGCTACTACCGATCGGAGTACGAGAAGCAGGCACGGGCACTCCGCGTGAAGCAGGACCGGTACAACCTCATGGCGCCCGGTATCCGCACCCAGCGGCCGGCGATCTGGGTCGAATATCACCTGGATCGCCTCGATTCACGCCTGCGAGCAGCAGGCGCCCCGGAAACTCTCACTGGAGGAAGCGCCAATGACGGCAGCGCTTGAAGAAAAGATCCAGTCCGACCTGCATGATGCGATGCGCGCTCATGATGAGACCCGCAAGTCCGCTCTTCGGATGCTCATCGCGGCGATGAAGAATGCGGCCATCGAGGCGCGGAAACCGCTCGACGACGACAGCATCGTGACGGTCATCCAGAAGCAGGTGAAGCAGCGCCGCGAGAGCATCGTCGAGTTTCGCAAAGGCGGGCGAGAGGACCTGGTGAGCAAAGAAGAAGGAGAGATGGCCGTCCTCGAGGTATACCTCCCGGCCCAGGCAGGTCGCGACGATATCAAATCCGCGGCGCGCCGGGTCATCGCCGAAACCGGAGCTTCCGGTCCTCGCGAGATTGGCAAAGTCATGCCGGCTCTCACGAAGGAATTCGCGGGCCGTGCCGACGGCCGCCTCATCAGCGAGATTGTCAGGGAACTGCTCGGGCCCTGAGGCAGGGCTCATTTCGCCCCTCTGCTATCATCCACCCGAACTGAACCATGCTTCGTCGCCGCCCGGCCCCCCTTGTATCGCCCGCTCGCGCCGCGGTCTTTGGCCTGCTCCTGGCGTTGCTGGTCGCGCCGTTCGTCATCCCGATCATTCCCGGTGGGCAGTCTCTCAATGAGGGCAACACGGCTCCCCGGACGCTCGTGGCTGCCCACGGAGCCCAGTATCAGTCCGCCGCCCTGACCACCGTCGCCCAGGACGAAGCCGCCCGGACCGTGGCGGACGTCCCTCTGCCCGTCGATCCGCTCATCCGCCAACAACAGACCGACAAACTCGACAAACTGCTCGACGCCGTTCGGACCATTCGACAGACGAACGAGACCGATCAGCAGCGATTCGTCGACCTTGGCAACCTCCCGGCTGCCGCTGCCCTGTCATCTCTCGGCCGGACCCAGCTCCTCAACGTTGACCGCACCACGTTTGACGACCTGCAGGTTCGTGCAGACAAAGCGTTACTCGACATCTTCCAGCGGCCGATTCAGCAAAACGAGATCCTGACCCGGATCGACGAGTATCTGGGCCAGACGGCTAATCAAACGCCGACGGGGCCGGAACTTACCGCGCTGCGCGAAGCCTTGCGCGTGTTTGTGGTCCCCAACTTCCAGGTGGACATCGCGGCGACGCAGAAACGCCGGGACGATGCGCGGCAGAACGTGTCCCCGGTCATCGTGACCTACACCCGCGGCCAGGTAATCGCCGGGGAGGCACAGCGGTTGAGCGCCGCCGATATCGAAGCGCTGAGACAGACGGGCGTCCTGAGCGGCACATACAACTGGTATCGGGTGGGGGCGGGGGCTCTCGTCACCGCGGCGTTCGGCTTCCTCATGGCGGCTGCAGTGTTCGAGATGCAACCCTTCAGGACGCGTTCGCGCGCCCTCATGCTGGTTACCGGTGGGCTGCTCGTGCTGCTGGTTCTCGGCTTCCGGCTCTCGATGCCGCTCCTCACGCCCGACCTTAACCAGCACTTCTTTCAGTTCGCCCTCCCGCTCGCTGCCGCGGCCATGGTGGCGGCGGTCTTCACGAGTCTGGAGTTCGCGATCGTTGTTGCGGTCGCGGTCGGGCTCCTTGCCGCCTTCGTGGATGCGGCGGCGCCCCAGCTGGCCGGGTCATCCTTCATCGGCTCGATGGAATCGATGGAGATCGTTGCTGCCTATGCTGCGTCGGGCATCGCCGGCGCGTTTGTAGTACACCGGGCTGAGCGCGTCAGCCGGTTCTTGCTCGCGGCTTTTGCGGTCGCGATCACACTGGCCCTGCCCCTGGTTGTGTTCTGGCTCATCAACGAACCCCGACCACGCGAAAGTCTCGGATGGATTGCCATCGCTGCCGCCATCAACGGCCTGGGTTCGACGCTGGTCCTTGCGGTACTCGCTTTGCCCCTGGGGCGCCTCGCTGGCCTGACCACGAGGTTCGAGCTTGCCCGGCTCGCCGACGAACGTCATCCGCTTCTGCGTCGGCTCGAAGAGGAGGCCCCGGGAACCTACCACCACAGCCTGATGGTAGGCACGCTCGCGGAGCGTGCCGCCTCCCGGATCGGTGCCGACGCCCTGGTGGCACGGGCAGGCGCCTACTACCACGACATCGGCAAGCTCGCCCACCCGGGCCTCTACATCGAGAACATGCTCGATGGCGCCCCCAACCCCCACGACTCGCTGTTGCCGGAAGAGAGCACGATCGCCATCCGCGGGCACGTGACCAGCGGACTGGAAATTGCCGCCGCGTACCACCTGCCCGCCGTGATTCGCGACTTCATCCCCCAGCATCACGGGACACGGCTCGTCGCCTACTTTTACCGGCAGGCCGGGAGCCCCGAGTCGGCCGCTGCTCGCGACCAGTTCCAGTACCGGGGACCGCGTCCGCAAACGAAAGAGGCAGCGATCGTCATGCTCGCCGACTCCTGCGAAGCCGCTGTGCGTGCCCGCCGCGTCGATGGCGCCGCCGCGGTCGACGGCTTTGTCGATGACATCGTCCGGGAGCGCCTGCGTGAGCGTCAGCTCGATGAGTGCGACATCACGCTGAGCGAGCTGGGAGAGGTTGCCGACAGCCTCAAAGCCACGCTCCGGGCCGTCTACCACCCGCGCGTCGCCTATCCCGAGGCGTCCGTTGACGAGATCGCTCGCCTGGCCGAAGACTTCGCCCCCTGACGCCGGTTCCCAGCGCTTCCGCTGATATACTGGGGCCGATCCACTTCTCCGGAGGCCCAATGCGGTTTGCCATCATCCGCTTCCCCGGCACATGGAGCGACCGGGATTGTCAGCACGTGCTTCGTGATGTGCTCGAACAGCAGGCCGATATCCTCTGGCACCGTGACACCGACCTCTCGGGCTATGACGCCGTCGTTCTGCCGGGTGGCTTCTCCTACGGTGACTACCTGCGGACGGGCGCGATCGCGCGGTTCTCGCCGGTGATGGATGCCGTCATGAAGTTTGCGGAAGCCGGGCGCCCGGTGATCGGCATCTGCAACGGCTTCCAGATTCTCTGCGAAAGCGGGCTGCTCCCCGGGCTCCTCATCAGGAACCAGAGCCTCCAGTTCCGCTGCGAGTGGGTTCATCTCCGCCGCGAGGAAAACGCGAACAGCCCCTGGCTGTCCTCCATCCCCGCGGGAGCGGTTCTGCGCATCCCCATCAGCCATGGAGAGGGCAACTACTACGCTGATCCCCAGACGCTCGACGCCCTCGAACAGGGTGGCCGCGTCGCTTTCCGCTACTGCGATCCGGCCGGCCTTGTGACTCCTGCCGCGAATCCGAATGGCAGCGCTCGCAACATCGCCGGGATCGTCAACGAACGGGGAAACGTGCTCGGCATGATGCCCCACCCCGAGCGTGCAGGTGAGCAACTCGTTGGTGGCGTCGACGGGAACCGCATCTGGGAATCGCTGCTCGCATCCGCAATCGCGACTGTCGCCTGAGGCCGTCTCCGCACCGTGTAGAATCCCTCTCTTTCGTAAGTGCGCATACATTTGGTATAAGTGTGGCGGAAGTTTGGACGCGGGGTGCGCAGGCACCCGGCCTGGAGAGATTCAGCTGGCAGTAGTAAGTTCCGGATATCCCATCGGACTCGAGGTGGCGCCTGCCGCGCCCCAGGGGCGCCTCGGGGTGTTCTTCCGGATCCTCCTCGCGATACCAGCCCTCATCATTGCGAACCTGATCCAGGACGTTGCCCAGATCCTCGCCTTCTTCGCATGGCTCATCATTGTGATCACGGGCAAACTACCGGGCGGTATCGCGCACTTCATCGCTGGCGCCGTCCGCTGGCAAGTGCGCGTCGCCGCGTATGCCCTCTTGCTTACCGGGGAATACCCGCCGTTCTCGCTGGACGATGTTGCCGACTACCCGGTCCACGTCTCGATCCAGCCGCAACTCGATGGCCGCAACCGGCTAACGGTCTTCTTCCGGCTCTTCATGGTCATTCCTTCGGCCATCGTCCTCTACATCCTTCTTGTCATCGCCTCAATACTGGTCTTCTTTGGCTGGTTGATAGCGCTCCTTTCCGGCTCCGTCCCGGGCGGGATCCATAACTTCGTCGCCGGCGCGCTCCGCTGGTGGGTTCGTCTGACGGGGTACATGTACCTCCTCACCGACCAGTACCCGCCATTCACCTTGAGTTAAGGTCATCGGCGGCCCGGGCTTCGACCGCTATCGCGCCCGGGCTTACCATGCCGTTGATGCCCTTGCTTGAGACGTTCAGCCTGACCAAGCGCTACGGCCTCGCCGTCACGGCACTGGATAATCTGAGTATCTCCCTCGAACCTGGCATCATCGGCCTCGTCGGCGCGAACGGCGCTGGCAAGAGCACGCTCCTCAAGATCCTCTTGGGGCTGCTCACTCCGACCAGCGGCTCGGCGACGCTGCTCGGGTTTGACGTCGCGACGCAGGGCCCGGAGCTACGCCAGTTCGTCGGCTACATGCCGGAACACGACTGCCTCCCCATCGACATGACCGCGACAGACTTCGTCGCGCACATGGCCGAGGTCAACGGCCTGCCCCGACGCGCCGCCCGGGAACGAACCGCCGAAACGCTTCGTCACGTCGGCCTTTTCGAAGAGCGGTATCGTGAGATGCGGGGCTATTCCACCGGCATGAAGCAACGCGTCAAGCTCGCGCAGGCACTGGTCCATGACCCGCGGCTCATGCTCCTGGACGAACCCACGAACGGGCTCGACCCTGAGGGGCGCGACGAAATGCTGGACCTCGTCCACCGTACGGGGACCGAGTTCGGCATCGCGGTCATCATGTCATCGCACCTTCTCGGCGAAATTGAGCAGGTCTGCGACCACCTGGTTGTTATCGAGGCCGGGAAGCTCGTCCGGTCCGATGCCGTATCAACGTTTACCGCTCGCACCGGTGTGCTCACCGTGGAGGTTGAGACCGGCGCTGGACAGCTCGCGGAACGCCTTCGGCAGCAGGGGCTGGCAGTGCGCGAGGATGGTCGAGAGGTCCTGGTTGGCCTGGCGAATGCCCAGCCGTATGACCTCATCCGTGACTCGATCGTCGATCTCGGGCTCGGACTCGTCCGGATCGAGCAACGACGCCAGAGCCTCGAAGAACTTTTCCGCCCGGCAGCGCTCGACGAGGGGACGAATGTCGCAGCCGTCTGAGCAGGCCACGGGGAGCATCTACGATCTCGGCTACCGCCGTTACGAAGGCGTGCGCCTCGGCCGCCGCCACGCGATGGCGGCGATCTACCTCCAGGGTCTCAAAGGGGCGTTCGGTATCGGTCGGCGCACTTCCAGCAAGATCATCCCGATTGTCCTCGCCATTATCGTGATGGTCCCCGCGGCTATTCAGCTGGGGCTTGCGGCGCTCGCACCGCGCGACGTCGCCGTGATAAAGCCAGAGAACTATTTCGGCTTTGTCGACATCATCCTTGCTCTCTTCTGCGCGGCCGTCGCCCCGGAGCTCGTTGGCCGCGATCAGCGGACGCGAACCCTTTCGCTCTACTTTTCGCGTTCCCTCCTTCGCAGTGACTACGCCGTGGCGAAGTTCGCCGCGCTCGTAACCGCTCTACTCATCGTGATGCTCGTACCGCAAGTCCTGCTCTTCGGGGGCAGTGCCCTCGCGAGCTCGGACAGCTGGGCTTACCTGCAGGACAACTGGCGGCAGGTTGCACCAATCGTTGGTAGCGCTGTCGGCATCGCCGTATTCATGGGGAGCATCTCGCTTGTCATTGCGGCCCAGACGCCGAGACGTGCTTACGCCACCGGCGGAGTTCTCGCGTTCTTCGTGATCTTGCGAGCGGTCGGCGGGATCCTGACGGGCACGCTGAGCGGCGATTACCGGCGATATTCGGTCTTGATGGACCCGTTCATCATTCTCCGGGGTCTTACGACCTGGATCTTTCGCTCAGCGCCCGAGGGCGTCATAGCCGACGTCCACATCTCCGGCTGGTTCTATCTTCTCGCCGCCGTTGTGGTCGCTGGTGTGAGCTTGGCGCTCCTCTACCGCCGCTACCAGAAGGTCGAGACATGACCACGACCCAGGCAACCCCTGCCCCGGCGCAGCCGGGATCGCCCGCCGAACCCACGATGGAGGTGATCAACGTCTCCCGCTGGTATGGGAACGTGGTCGCCGTGAACGACATCTCATTCGCCCTCGGGCCCGGCATCACGGGACTCCTGGGCCCGAACGGCGCCGGCAAGTCGACGCTGCTCCACTTGCTCTCCGGCTTCCTGGCGCCCTCGAACGGGCGTGTCGAGATGTTCGGGGAGACCGTGTGGCGGAACCCCGAACTCTATCGCCGCTTTGGCCTCGTACCCGAGCGAGAGGCCGTCTACCCATTTCTGACTGGCTACGAATTTGTCCTGCTGAGCGCACGCCTTCATGGCGTCGCTGACCCGAAAGCCGCCGCCACCCGGGCGATCCACGAGGTCGACCTGGAGGATGCGCAGCACCGCGCTGCCGGCGGCTATTCGAAGGGCATGAAGCAACGGCTCAAGGTGGCGGCAGCGATTGTCCATGACCCCCCGGTGCTCCTCCTCGACGAGCCATTCAATGGCGCCGACCCGCGTCAGCGCCTCCACCTCATGGGCATGCTCCGGCGGATGTCCGCCGAGGGCCGCACCATCCTGTTCTCATCGCACATCCTCGAGGAAGTCGAACGACTGGCAGAGAACGTCCTGGTTATCGTCTCCGGCCGCCTCGCCGCTTCGGGCGACTTCCACGAAATCCGCAAGCTGATGATCGACCGGCCCCACACGTTCCGTCTGCGCTCGAGTGACAACCGCCGGCTCGCGGCCGCGCTCATCGCTGAGGAGTCCGTGTTCGGCGTCGAGCTTGAAGGAGAGCGCTTGAGTATCCAGACGGCAGACTTCGGGAAGTTCGCGCTGGCCGCCCCCCGCGTCGCAAAGAACGCCGGGGTAACGCTTCTCGAGTTCGTGCCGACCGACGAGTCGCTCGAAAGCGTCTTCTCGTACCTGGTGGGCCGATGAACACGACGATCTTCGTCCTGACCATTCGCCAGCTCCTTGGCCGGCGTCGGGCCTTCCTGATGGCAGCCTTTGGTCTTTTGCCGATCGGCGCCGCAGTGATCTTCCGCATGAGTGCTCCCAACGTCGACGCTCAGCGCTGGACAGTGGTCGTCCTGTTGAACGGCCTTGTCGTGACCACCCTGCTGCCTCTCGTTGCGCTGGTGTTCGGCACTTCGGCAATGGGTGGTGAGATAGAGGATGGGACGGCCGTCTATCTGCTTTCCAAACCGGTCCCGCGCTGGCAGGTGGTCATCGCCAAGCTGCTGGCGGCCTGGCTCGCAACTTCGCTCCTCGTCGGCCTCTCGACGGTCATTTCGGGCATCATCGCGATGAACGGCGCGCCGCAGGACGGCATCGTGATCGGGTTCGCCATTGCGATGATGCTGGGCGCCCTCGTCTATACGGCCATCTTCGTTCTCCTCAGTATCGTCACCAGCCGGGCCCTTATCGCCGGCCTGATCTACGTCTTCTTCTGGGAAAGCGTGGTCACCAGCATCTTTTCGGGGACGAAAATCTTCAGCGTCCGCCAGTACACGCTCGGGGTGGCCCGTCTGATCTCGACGGCGAGCACGAATACATTTGACTCCCGTCTCGACGGAAACGAAGCGCTCTGGCTAATGGCTGCGGTGAGCGCCCTGGCGATCGTGCTGGCGGTACGTCGGCTCCAGCGCTTCGAAATCGGCGAATCGACCTGATTTAGCCGCCGGCCAGCTTCACCCGGTGCCCCAGCGACTCCAGCTTCTCGCGCAGGCGCTCCCGGTGGTCTCCCTGGATCTCGAGTTCTGCGCCCTCACGTGCTCCGCCCGCGGCGCAGGCCTGCTTCAGTACGCGCAGCAGGGCATCAAGGCTGGCCACCGTCCCGGGGAGGCCTGAGACGATGGTCACCGTCTTCCCCCCGCGCCCCTTTTTGTCGCGCCGTATCCGGACGAAGCCGTCGTTGGGGGTGGCCGCTTTGGACTGTGCCCAGGGCGGAGCATCAAGCTTGCGATTGTGCGGGGTGAGCTTCACGCGCCCGCCATCGGTCGAGTAGACGAGGCGAGAACCCTGGTCAGCCAAGCTTATTCGGCCTTCTTGCCGACTTTCAGCCCGAGCGTATGGATCAGGTGCCGGTATTCGCTCACGGTCGTTGGTGGCAGGTGGTTCTCGCGCAGCTGCCGGGCCACATCCATGCGGGCAGGGTTGTATCCACGCTGCTCGAGGATGGCCAGCTCTCGCGCCGCAACCGCGAAATACTCCTCCAGCCCACGCGCGTGGTGGGTCATTCGAGAGACGGTCTTCGCACGGTCTGTTTCGACGTCCGCGGCGGCGCCGCCGCCCAGGTCCGCGATGAACGCCTCGAACTCTTCATCGCTCATCTGTTCCGCGGCGATGCCGAGCCGCTCGCGAAACCGCTGGATGCGCGCACCCGGCTCCTGCGTGACCGGCACGATGCGAACCGAGCCATGGAGCCCGGCTTCGTATCCGAGAGCAAGATCGCTGAAGTACCGGATGCGTTCGATTGCGTTCTTCAGCTGTATGACGTGGGAAATGTAGGCGTCATAGGGTGACGCGAGCTTCCAGATGAGTGTGTTGAGCGCCACTTCAGTCCCTTCCTGTGACTCCTAGTCGCCGCTGCCTCGCAGAAAGTCTTCAACGTCGCGCAGGATGTCATCGGCTGAGAGCTGGCTCGTTTCGGGGCCTTCTCGTTCTGGCTCTTCCTGCGGCTGTCCGTAGTGTTCTTCGAGTGTGCGGACATACTGGCCGATCTGGTCATCGCCGCGTGAGGCCTCTTCGACCCTTTCGATGAAGCGCTTGCCCTCTTCTTCGAGGTCGCCGAGTTCCGGTCGCAGGCCAATGACTGGCTCGAGGGCGCGCAAGAGCGCCATCGTGGCCGGGGGGTTCTCTTCGACATTCAGGTAGTGGGGTACACCCGCCGCCAGGCTGATCAGTGGGCAATCGCGTTTCCGCAGTTCGTCGTGAAGGACGCCAAGGATCCCGGTTGGGCCCTGGTAACGGGACGGCCCGAGGCCGAAACGTGCTGCCAACTCAGCGTCAGCCGAGGACCCGGTGACCGGGATCGGTCGGGTATGTGGCGTAGCGGCGGGTCGGGCCACGAGCGTGCAAATAAGCGATGGCTTCAATTGCGCCAGTGCATCGGAGAAGCGCATGGCGAAGGTACGCCAGCGCAGGTTGGGTTCCGCGCCGACCACCACGATCAGGTCGTGGTCGGTACCCGGGAGGCGCGCCGCGTAGGCCTCGTTCATCGGCCAGTGAAGCTCGCGGGAGTTCCCTTCGCCGATCCGCACCGTCGGCCGTGAGTCCGTGAAGACGTAGTAGTCCTCGGGGTCGACGGTGAGGAACCGCTTCGCATTGTGCGTGTCAATGAGGCGCCGGATGGTATCAGTCGTCACGGTGCCGGTATCGCTCCAGCCACTGAACGCCATGATCACCACAGGCGACCGGAGGCCGCCCATCTCAGAAATCTCGAACCCGTCCACTCCCGCCATTCTACTGCTCTACCGTCGGAGAATTTGGCCGGGTCCCCGTCAACCGGCCAGCCCGTTATCTTGTGCGCAACGACGCTGGCCTATGGTACATCGGCATTCCCGTACCGCCTCGTCGGAGGGCGATGACCTCTGAGAGGATGCTGAGAGCAATCTCTTCAGGCGTCTCGGCGCCGATGTCGAGCCCGATCGGCGTCCGGATCTTCCCCAGCTCAGCGGAATCGAATCCCTCTTCGAGCAGGTGTTCAAGAACGGTGGCGGTCCGCCGCTTTGACCCGATCATCCCGAGGTACCCCGCTCCGCGTCCCAGGCAACAGCGCAACGAAAGCTCGTCCTGCTTGTGCCCGCGGGTTACAAGCACAACCGAGGTATTCCCGTCGATGGGGTAGTCTCGGAGCGCAACTTCGAAGTCCGCGCAGATGACTTCGTCGGCTTCCGGGATCAGTGCCGGGTCGGCGAAGTCTTCGCGGTCGTCGATCACTGCGACGTGGAAGTCCAGGAAGTCCGCCAGCTTGGCCACAGCCCGTCCGACGTGTCCACCGCCGACAATGACGAATACAGGCTTGGCTTCCACGACCTCGATGTAGATGCTCGTCGCACCGGCAGTGGCGTGCTCACTAAGCCTGGAGTCGCTGATGTACAGGGTTTCGGTGCTGTGGTCCCTGAATGCAGCGGCCGCGCGTGCGCTGACCAGGTCGTCGAGCCCCGGATCGCCGAGGGTCCCCAGCCGCGCTCCATCTCGCTCGATGAGCAGGCGGCTTCCCGGGGTGAGTGCACGAGGTCCCGCCTCCAGCACGAGCGCAAGGAGCACGGGGTCGCCGCCCTTCGCGGCTTCGAGCAACCGTCGTGTCTGGTCCAGCATGACGAGAGCAGGTTACAGGTTGGAGGGACGGGGGAACAGCGCGGCGCATGCGCCTCCCGCTCCTCACCTGTACCCTATTTTCGCCACCCTTTACGTCTGGAGCTTCCTATGACCGCCCTCGAGAAGCGCGACCCCGAAGTCGCCGCCATCATTGCCGATGAGCGCATCCGCCAGGTCGAAAGCCTGGAGATGATCGCAAGCGAGAACTACGCATCGGCGGCCGTCCTAGAGGCCACTGGTTCGGTCTTCACCAACAAGTACGCCGAGGGTTACCCCGGGAAGCGCTACTACGCCGGCAACGCCAACAGCGATCGCGTCGAATCCCTCGCGATCGATCGAGCGAAGGCGCTCTTTGGCGCCGACCACGCCAACGTTCAACCGACCAGCGGTGCCGAGGCCAACATGGCCGCCTACTTCGCCTTCGTTCAGCCCGGCGACACGATCATGGGTATGTCGCTCGACCAGGGTGGCCACCTGACCCACGGTTCCCCGGCGAACTTCAGCGGGCGTCTCTACAAGTTCGTCCCGTACACGGTTGACCGCGAGTCCGAGGTCATCGACCTCGCCCTCGTCCGGCAACTGGCAAAGGAATCTCATCCGAAGATCATAGTCGCGGGGGCGACCGCCTATCCACGTGCCATCGATTTCGCTGGCTTCGCGGAAGTCGCCCACGCGACGGGCGCTCTGTTGATGGTCGATATGTCGCACATCGCGGGCCTCGTGGCGGGTGGCCAGCACGCGTCCCCCGTCCCGCACGCCGCAATCGTGACCACGACCACCCACAAGACCCTCCGTGGCCCCCGCGGTGCGCTGATCCTCTCGAAGGCCGAGCACGCCGGGGCTGTCGATAGCGCCGTCTTCCCTGGCACGCAGGGCGGTCCTCATCTCCATTCGATCGCGGGCAAAGCAGTCGCGTTTGGTGAGGCTCTCCAGCCCGAATTCAAGGACTATGCCCGTCGCATCGTCGAGAATGCGCGGGTCCTCGCGGAAGCCCTCGTATCCGGTGGAATCCGGCTGGTCTCCGGCGGGACCGACAACCACCTTCTTCTGCTCGACTGCAACTCGGTGAACATTAGCGGCCTGAAGGCGCAAAACGCCCTCCAGGGCTCGGGGATCATCGCCAACAAGAACACCATTCCCTACGACCAGCGGTCGCCCACCATCGCCAGCGGGCTCCGCATGGGCACCCCGGCGCTCACCTCGCGCGGGATGGGTCCCGATGAGATGAAGACGGTCGCGAGTTGGATCGTCCGTGTCCTCAAGGACCCGGACGGTGACGGCGTGCGCGCCCGCGTGAAGGTCGAGGTGGCGGAGTTCGCTCGCGCGTACCCGGTCCCCGGCATCACGGATGTCGCTCCGATCGAGGTCAGCTAGACCTAATTGACGTTCCGGTCCTGGCCGGCCCAGTACGGCTTGCGGATTTCCGTCTTGAGGATCTTTCCGGGGCCGCTCTTGGGGAGCGGCGTCGCCTGGAACACGACGCGTTTCGGGCATTTGTACCCGGCGATCAGCCCGCGGCAGTGGTCGATGATCTGCTTCTCTGAGGCTTCCACGCCCTCCCGCAGCACGACCACCGCGAGCACGGCTTCGCCCCAATCACGGTCGGGGACGCCGATCACTGCCGCCTCCAGCACGGCAGGGTGCTCGTAGATCGCGTTCTCGACCTCAGTCGAGTACACGTTCTCGCCGCCTGAAACGATCATGTCCTTCGACCGGTCGACGATGAAGATGAAGCTCTCTTCGTCGATCATGGCCAGGTCATTCGTGTGCATGAAGCCGCCACGTAGCGCTTCCGCGGTCTCCTCCGGGTGCTTCCAGTAGCCCTTCATCACGTTGGGACCGCGGGCAATGATTTCGCCCACCTCCCCGGGCTTCACGTCCAATCCCGTCGCCGGGTCGACGACGCGGATCTCCACGCCCGGCACTTCGCGGCCACAGCTGGACAGCCGCCGGGTATCCGCCTCGCTGCCGTCGTAAACCGTCCACGCTGCTTGCATGCAGGTGAGGAGTGGCGAGGTCTCGGTCATTCCGTAGGCCTGGACGAACCGCTCGCCGAAGACCTTCACTGCCGCCCGCAGGCGGTCCACCGGGAGGGGCGCGGCCCCGTAGAGGAAGAGGTCGACGCTGCTCGTGTCGTACGCCCTGGCTCCGGGGAAGTTGACGAGGAAGTTGATCATCGTTGGCACCAGGATCGTCTTCGTCACCCGGTGCTTCTCGACGATTTCGAGCGTGCTCTGCGGAGCAAAGCCCGGCGTGAACGCATGTGTGCCTCCCACCATCGTGATGGTGTAGCAGGCCCATGCGTCCGCGAGGTGGAACATCGGCGCCACGTGAAGCCATGTGTCGCGTTCGCTGAAGCGGAACATCAGCGCCGCGTGCATCGCGTTCGAGGTAACGTTTTGCTGAGTGAGCATCACGCCTTTGGGAAGGCCGGTCGTTCCCCCCGTGTAGCAGAGGTTGATCATGTCGTCCTCTGCCCAGTCCCGCACTGACGTTTCGAGCGGTGCGCTCTCCGCGAAGAGGCGCTCGTAATCCACGAAATCGCCAGCGGTCTCGCCCGCCATCACGATCACGTGCTTGATCTGCGGGGTTTTCGCTTTGAACCGTTCGTAGAGGTCGACGAACTCGGGGCCGAGGATCAGCGCCTTGATTTCACCGTCGTTAAGGATGAACTCGAACTCTTGAGGCGCCAGCCGGGTGTTGAGGGGCGCCAGTGGCATTCCCGCGTAGTCTGCGACGAAGTACGTTTCCCAGTAGCGGTGCGAGTTGTTGGCGAGGATCGCGATGTGGTCGCCCGGCTTGAGCCCGAGGCCAAGAAGGCCGGTCGCAAGCCTTCGCACCCGGTCCTCGGCCTGGCGGTAGGTATACGTCACCTCGCCGTCGATCATGGCGACCTTGTCGCCGTAGAGCTTCACCGCATGGCTGAGAATGTCCCGCAGCAGCATTGTCTGGTCCTCCGGTCGTGTAGCCCGCGATTTTACATCGGCCGGAGGACGGGCAGGGCAAGCATCTCCGGGTGAATCCGTGACCAGGGTGCGCCTTAACCGCGCGGGGACTCAGTCGGCTTCGTAGTGTGCCAGCGCGAGCGAGCCTTCTCGCGCCTTCGCGACTTCGCCGGGCAGGATATCGAGGACTGAGTCGATCTCTTCGGCGGTCGTGTCCTCCCCGAGGCTGAAACGGATGCTGCCGACGGCCTGCCGGATGTGCACTCCCATCGCCATCAGGACATGCGACGGCTCCCAGGTCGAGTTCGAGCAGGCGCTCCCGGAACTGCAGGCGACGCCCCGCGCATCCATGCCGGCAACCAGCACGTCGCTCTCGATGCCCGCGAAGGAGATGTTCAGGTTGTTCGGGACGCAGTTCTCCTGGCAGCCGTTGACCAGCACCTCCGGGACGCGCGCCAGGATCCCGTCCCGCAGGCGGTCGCGTAGTGCCCGGACCCGCGTTGTCCGTTCGGCAATTCCGCCGTTTGCGACTTCGAACGCGGCGGCAGTTCCAACGATTCCCGCGACGTTCTCGGTTCCCGCTCGTTTCTGCATCTCCTGTCCGCCGCCGTGCAGCAACTGCCGGAACGGTGTTGCTCGCCGCAGATAGAGCACCCCGCTCCCCTTTGGTCCGCCGAACTTGTGCGAAGAGAGGCTGAGCGCGTCGACGTTCAGGTCGTTGACAGCGAGCTTGAGCCATCCCGGTGCCTGCACGGCGTCGGTGTGGAGGAGGACCCGATGCTGCCGCCGGGTGGCATAGTCGCGGATCGCGGCCGCAATCCCCTCGATTGGCTGCACGGTCCCGACCTCGTTGTTCGCGAGCATGATGCTCGCGAGCACGGTCTCCGGGCGGAGTGCTGCAGCGAATTCGGGAACGTTCACTCTGCCGGACGTATCGCATCCCAGGTACGTGACCTCGAAGCCGAGCTCCTCGAGGTACTGGGCCGTGTGAATCCCCGCGTGGTGCTCGATCGCGGTCGTAATGACGTGGTTCCCGGACCCGGCTCGTCGCATCGCGTAGGCCATCCCGACCAGGGCCGTGTTGATGCTCTCCGTGCCGCCGCTTGTGAAGAGGACCTCCGAGGGGCGAGCGCCGAGGCAACCGGCGACGCGGGCGCGGGCGTCATCGACCGCAGCCTGGGCTTCGCGGCCGATCGAGTAGAGCCCGCTGGGATTGCCAAACTGGCCGCGCAGGAATGGCTCCATGGCGGCGAATGCCTGCGGGCGGAGTGGAGTGGTGGCGGCGTGGTCGAGGTAGATCAAGTCAGCTACAGCGTATCAAACGGTCATCGCGGGCACAGACGCGAAATCATCCCGCGGCGATTGCCGGGGTGCCATCTTCCGCCGTGGCATGAGCACGCCACCAGAGCAACATCAGAGGTGGCATCAGGACGAGGAAATAGCCCGCTGCAAAAAGAAACGCAGCCCGCAGCCCGATCCCGTCCGCGAAGAAGCCGAGCGCCGGCTCGAAGAATGCGACCTGGAGACTGAAGAAGAGGGGCAACACGCTCAGCACTGTCGCGCGACGTTCGGTTGGAATGCGGACGTTGAGGTGCGCGCCGACGATCGGGTCGGTAAGGCCCGACACGAGCGAGGGCAGCAGGAAGAAGGCGAACGCGAAGGTCGCGCCCGTGACGGCCAGGCCGGCGTAGCAGGCGATGATCACGCAGCAGGCGCTCACGAACAGGCGCCCGGTTGTCGCGTGCCTGTTGATCCAGAACGCCAGCAACGCCGCAACGAGTGAGGTCAATCTCAGGGGCACCTGGTAGATCCCAAAGAGTGCCGTCGAGACGTTGTGCTCGATCAGGAACGGTTGAACGAGGACGACAGGCCCGAAGGTACCCGTCAGTATGACCGCGCCGATCAGCAGCGTGTAGCGCACCTCCGCATGCCGCCACGCGAAAGAGAGGCCTTCGCGGAGGCCGTCCATGTAGCGCTCGCCCCGGCGCCGCACCGACGGTTCGACCATGAACAGCGCCACCAGCCCCGCGGCGATTGGAGGTATGCAGCTGACCTGGACCGCCAGGGCAAGGCCAAAGCGGTCCGCGAAGAACGCTCCAAGGACGAGTCCCGCAACACCAGCGGAGAGGCGCACCGCGAAGCCGCGTCCCGCGATCTTCGGGTAGCGGTCTTCCAGCCCGGTAACGCTTAGCGTGTCGAAGAGCAAGGCCGCGTCCGTTCCGCTCCGCATCGCGCTAGCGATGCCCCACAGGACGTAGTCGACGAAGAGCATCCAGTAGTTCGTCGTCAGGCCGAACCCGAGGACGACGATGCCAAAGGCGAACCCTGCCGCTACCAGCACCCGCCGCCGCCCGATGTGGTCGGCAAGCGCGCCCATCGGCGCCTGAAGCGCCGCGACGATCAGCCAAAAGGGCAGGTCCATCGCCAGGATCCACTTCAACTCGAGGCCGCGTTCGTCGATCAGGTACTTGATCCACACGCCGGCCCAGAGCATAAAGTCCATCAGGAAGCTGTAGGCGTAGTACAGCCCCACGTTTCGCCGCACGATAGATGGGTTCTGCAGCATCACCGTCCGCCTCCAGAGTGCGTCGTTCGCCTCAGGGGATTCGTACTTGCCCGTCGGCAGGCGGTGCCGCGGCCCCTCAGTTCAGGTCGATGAGTACCCCGAACGGACCGGCACCCATGACGGCGTCGCCCGGTGTTGTCGACGTCGCGATGAGGCCAAGCACGAGGATCATCACGGCAAGGCCAAGGATACTTGCGATGACCACCTGGGCCGGGTCCGCATTACTCGCTGACTGCACCGCGTAAATCATTGAGACCAGCAGCAGCGCGATCGGCAGCATCGTGAAGAGCGGAAAGATCACTGGGATGAACATGAAGACGGACAGGGCCAGTGGTACGGACGCGTATCCCAGCGTGCGAACGAGCGAGAAGAGGTCCACAGGTACGCGATACATCTGAACAAGTACCACATAGATGACCGCTACAGCGACGCCATACATAACGGTGGTGAAGACTGACCCAATGATGACCGTGTCGAAGAATGCCTTCGAAACATCGACGCTCGGGATGATCTTCCACCAGAGCCATGCCCCGAATCCCGCAAGGATTGAACTCGCCAGCGTTATCACTACGGCCGGCACAGTCTCGTTCAAATCGTCACGCACTTCATCGAAGACCGATGTGTCGAGGCGCGCCAACCGTGCGAGCCGGCTCATGACAAGGTTCGGATCCATTTAGGCCTCCTGGATGCTCTCCGGGGGAGATGTGGCATGTCGAAGATTGCGGGCAATATATAACAGTGGCTTCCAACGATCCCGGCCCCGCTCATCACAGGAGCGGATGTTTCGCCGGCATCCCGGGACGTCGAGGGTAGCGTTCGGGCGTCGGCCCCCTCTTGTCCAGCCGCAGGACGGATACGAGAGGATTGATTTCAGCCCGCATCGGTATCTGCGCGCGGACTTCACAATTCAATGCTTCCATCGCGCGTTTCGCGGTGGTGAGTTCCTCTGATAGGCCGCTCCCCTTCGGGAAAAAGAGGCTGCCGCCGGTTGCTGCGAGTGGTGCTGTGTACTCCAGCAATTCATGCATCGGCGCGACCGCTCGCGCAGTCACGATCGGTAACCCGTCCCGCAGTTCCCCGCGCCCGGCTTCTTCGCCACGGAGTGCATGCACCGTAACGTGCCTGAGTCCCAGCGCTTCGGCGAGATCAGCGAGGAGTTTCGCCCGCTTCTGGAGGGACTCGACCAGGTGGACGGGGCAATCATCGAGCACGCAGGCAATCACGAGCCCGGGGAAGCCTCCACCGCTGCCGACGTCTGCGACTGCGGTGACGTCCCGTTCCGCAAGTATGATTCGGAGAAGTTCCAGCGATTCGGCGTAGTGGCGGCGGATCGCATCCGCCGGGTCGACGGCGCTAACGCGCACCCTCGGTGCTGCCTCGGCAACCAGGTGCGCGTGTTTCTGGAGCCTTGGGAGCCATGTTTTCGGCGCCCGGAAGCCCGGGAAAAGCGCCGGGAGGTCGTTCCACGACAATTTTCGCTCGTTGCCGGGGGACGCCTGCATACGATCGATGATAATCTCTAACTATGCGTGAAGAAGCCGCGGTCAAGCCAGCCTCCCGTGTAACGGTGGGGGAGGCGTTCAGTGAGTACATCGAGTCGCTCAAACCGGAGCAACGGCACCAGCAGGAAACGTTCGTTCGTAACTACGTCGAGCATGCCGGTGATGGCACGGTTATCGCCACCCTTACCGGTAGCCGCGTGGAGTCCTATGTCGAAGCCCGCGTCAAAGCATCCGACCCGAATGCACCCGATCGCGTCGCCGCTCTCAAGGCCTGGTTTCAGTTCCTGAAGAAGAAGGGCTACTCGGCCCAGAACTTCGGAGTCCACGTCCGGGTCAAGCGGCCCGCACGGCGGGCAGGGTCGGCGCCAATCCGCGTCGTCCAGGAGCCGCTCGCCATGACCGGCGAGGGAATCGCGGCGCTCCAGCGCGAACTCGACGAACTCAATCTCAAGATTCCTGACATGCAGCGTGAAATTGAGCTCGCTCGCTCTGACGGAGACCTGCGCGAAAACGCGCCTTACCACGCGGCCCGCGAAGCTCTTGCCTTCACAAACGCGAAGAAGGACCAGCTCGAGAACTCGCTCAAGCGTGCTGTCACGGTCGCTCACCAGACCGAGGGCAGTTCGGCTCTTGGTTCGACCGTTACGGTGACGCGCCTCGACAACGACCGCCAGTTTGTCTACAAGCTCGTGGGCGCGCGTGAAGCGAATGCCGCCGCTCAGAAGATCTCCGTGCAATCGCCCGTAGGGCGGGAACTCATGGGCCGTAAGCCCGGCGATGAAGTCGTCGTGACAGCCCCTTCTGGGTCAATCCATTTTCGGGTCGAAGCAGTCGCCCACGACTGATTGGTAGCGGTCCCGGTGCCTTTCATGTCCGCGTTCCCGCGATTGCGGGAGGCTGCGGCTCTTTCTCGATCGAAATCAGGGTTTGGCGCCTCGCTCCGAGGGTATCTCCTGATCTTCTCGCTGGAGTCTCATCGTCGATACTCCGCCCAGGAAAGAGCGATGCGCCATGTTTGTAAAAGGTGACCTCAAGTGCCTTCATTGTGGCTTCGTCAATTGCCAGTGGACGGGCATGGGCGGAGCGCCGTTAACATTCTCCGGTGTGCCTGCCGACCAACGTCCTGCCGACGCTGACATCAACGCTGTTGTTCGTTGCGCCCGCTGCGCCGGCCCGGTGTTCCTCGAAGACGTTGAACCGGTGGTCTCCAGTCATCGCATCCGGCGTATCCGCAGGATGCGAGAACAGATTGCGGCTATGGACGCCCGTCGAGGCCGAGCGGCTTAGTTCTCCGTTCCTCCGTTCCTCCGTTTCTCTACCTGTACGTTGGTGGTCGCTTGCTGCGTTGCCCTGGCGCATGGCGGGCGAGAATACGCTAAATGGCTTGACATCTTTAGCATTTGCGTTAGCCTTCCCCACAGTGGGGCGTTCAGGCCGTGAGGTCAGGAGGCAGCATCTTCATGGGTCTTTTCAGCAGGAACGACCAACGCGCGATCATCGCCGAGTTTCTCGCGACGATGTTTTTCGTCTTTCTTGGCACGGCCGCGGTAGTCGCCGCGGTTGATACGGTCGGTGGGCTCGATGGTGCGGCTCTCGTTTGCATCGCCATCGCACACGGGCTGGCCATTCTCATCGCCGTCGCGTGGACGGCCAACATCAGTGGCGGCCACATCAATCCCGCCGTCACACTCTCCATGATCGTGGCACAGAGGATCAGGCCGGTGCTCGGCGTTGCCTACATCGTGGCTCAGCTCGCAGGCGCCGTCGTTGGTTCACTCCTCCTGAAGTGGGCGATCCCGTCGCAATTTGCGGTTGGGCTCGGCCGCCACTCCCTCAACGGCAGCATCACCCGCAACGAGGCGTTTCTTCTCGAAGTCGTCGCGACGACCTTTCTCCTCGTGGTGATCTACAACACGGCCATCAGCAAGAAGGGATGGGGTATCAATGCCCCAATCGCGATCGGCCTTTCGATCATGCTCATCCACTTCGCGCTGGTTCCTTGGGATGGGGCGTCTGTGAACCCGGCCCGTTCCTTCGGCCCGGCCATCGTGACGAACGACTGGTCAGCCGGGTACGCGAAGGACTTCATCCAGGTTTACGTCCTCGGCCCTGCTGTCGGCGG
>DATCGT010000209.1:0-5687 GCA_036508775.1 Tepidiformaceae bacterium
GAGAAAGCGCACGATCCAGCTGCGCTACGACCGCGATGGCGGACTCGTTGTCATGGCGCCGATGCGCACCTCCGAACGGGACATCCGGGAGCTAGTAGATCGACGCGGGCAGTGGGTCTCCGACCGTGCCCGCGAAGCTGCGGCGCTGGCACCGCGTCGCCAGTTCGAAACGGGAGAGCGAATCCCGTTTCTCGGCGAGGACCTGTTGCTCTGCGTCACGGCGGCAAAGGGAGCGCGGACGACGGTGCAGGCAGGTGGCGGCGCGATCGTCGTGGCGCTTGGGACGCGGGCCGCGTCAGACCGGCGCGCCGCAGTTGAAGCCGCCCTCATCGGCTGGTATCGAGCCAGGGCCGCGGAGAACTTCGCCGTTCGCGCCAACTCCTGGGCGATCGCCGTGGGACGGACCCCGGCCAGTGTCTTCGAGCGCGATCAGCGCCGCCGTTGGGGTAGCTGCGCCGCCGATGGCACGATCCGCCTGAACTGGCGGCTCGTCCTGTCGGAGCCGGGAGTGGTGGACTACGTCGTCGTGCATGAACTCTGCCACCTGCTGCAGCGGAACCATTCACCCCTGTTCTGGGGCGAGGTCGCACGCGTCCTGCCGGACTTTGCGCGCTGGCGGAAGCGCCTCCGTGAGACCGGTCCGTCGCTGTCGTTGTAAGCGCCGTTCGGCGCATTTCCATCGCTGGCAGCTAATCTGTTTCACATGACAGACACGTTGCACATCATCGCTATCTGGATGCACATCCTCGGCATCGCCCTCTGGGTGGGGCCGCAGTTCTTTCTCGCCTTCGCCTGGGTCCCCGCATCGCGGCAGATTTCGGATCCGGTAGCCCGGCTCCAGGCGATGAAGACGGTCACCCGCCGGTTTGCCTACATCGGCGGGATCGGGCTTCTGCTCATCTTCGTGGCCGGCACCTACCTGGTCGGCAACTTCCGCGCCTACTACCACTACGATGGCGGCTTCCTCGCGATTCACTTCGGCGTCGTCTTCCTGATCAAGATGGTGACCCTGGCGGTCATGTTGGCGGTCGTCGGCTTCCACACGTTCATCGTTGGCCCGCGGCTGTTGGGGCTGATGGAGGCACGCATCAAGGGCGAGGACGTGCCTGACGCCGTGCTCCGAAAGGTGCGGATGCAGTCGATGTTCTACAGCATCGCCGGGCTGGTGCTGACGCTCGCCATCATGGTGATGGGCGCCATGTTGAACACGGTCACCTGGTCGTTGCACTGACCCAAACTGGTTGACACGCCGACCGCCGCGCTGGTTCACTGGTCGGCACAGGCGATGACGGAGACGAGTAGCGTCCGCCGACCTGTCCAGCGAGCCCCGGTTGGTGGAAGGGGGCGCGGGCAGCGGGCGCGAAGATCCCTCCCGAGCTTCCGGCCGAACGCTGCTCTGCGCGGCAAGTAGACCCGGACGGGTGCCCGCCGTTAGCGGGGCAGGGGCGTGTTGGCGCCTCGCCAAGTGTCCGCTCTCCGTGGAGGGCGGGAATCAGGGTGGTACCGCGGGCTTGCACGCTCGTCCCTGGATTGCGGACGGGCGTTTTCTTTTTGGCGCCGGTTCGTCGCAGTGCGGGCATCTCGCTTCGCGGAGGGACCATGTTCAAGCCTGTTGATTCGAAAGTCAGCTTCACGGTGATGGAAGCGGGGATCCTGGACTTCTGGCAGAAGAACGCCATCTTCCGCCGGAGCGTCGATGAGCGTCCTGAAAGCCGCCAGTTTGTTTTCTACGAGGGCCCTCCGACCGCGAACGCGCGTCCCGGCATCCACCACGTCCTCGCCCGCGTGTTCAAGGACCTGATCCCCCGGTACAAGACGATGCAGGGCTACCGGGTCCCCCGCAAAGCCGGATGGGATACCCACGGTCTGCCGGTCGAGCTTGAGATTGAGAAGGAACTGAACCTCCAGTCGAAGCCCGAGATCGAGGCCTACGGCATCGCCGCCTTCAACGCGAAGTGCAAGGACAGCGTCAGCCGCTACGTCGACGAATGGACGCGCCTGAGCGAGCGGATCGGGTTCTGGGCCGACCTGGAACACCCCTACGTCACCTGGCACAACAGCTATATCGAGACCGGCTGGTGGATCTTCAAGCAGCTCTGGGAACACGGGCTGGTGTACCAAGACTATCGCGTCACGCCGCACTGTCCGCGCTGCGGGACGAGCCTCAGCGACCACGAAGTGGCGCAGGGCTACGAAGAAGACACCCCCGACCCGAGCGTCTTCGTGAAGTTCCGCGTCCCGGCTGGTAACGAGCTTGCGAAGCGGCTGGGCCTCCCCGCGGACACCTCAGCGTTCCTCGTTGCGATGACGACCACCCCCTGGACCCTCCCGGGGAACGTCGCGCTGGCCGTGAAGGAGGACGCCGAGTACGGCGTCTATGAGCACGAGGGCGATCACTACATCGTCGCCGTTGCTCTCGCCGCGAAGGTGCTGGGGGAGCGTGCGTCGCATGTGACGACGGTGCGCGGGGAGCAGCTGACGGGGTTGCAGTACGAGCCGCTCTACCGGCCCGAACTGCGCGGGCAGGAAGTGATGCGTTTCGACGGGGAGGGCCGGCTGCGGCGGGTTGATAGTGCCGAATCGGCGGCTGGCCTTCGGCGTGTGATCGCGGCTGGACACGTCTCGGTCGACGACGGCAGCGGCATCGTGCACATCGCCCCGGCCTTCGGCGCGGAAGACTTCGATGACGGGAAGCTCTTTCAGTTGCTGTTCGTCCAGCCGATCGATCTGCGCGGGATCATGGCCGAGAACCTGCCAGGGGCGGGAAAGTTCGCCAAGCAGGCCGACCGCGATGTCATTCGCGACCTCGAAGAGCGCGGGCTGATGCTGCGCTCGGGGACGATCAAGCACATCTACCCCTTCTGCTGGCGCTGCAAGACGCCGCTGCTCTATTACGCCAAGCCGAGCTGGTACATCCGCACGACGAAGCAGAAGGACAGCCTCATCGAGGGGAACGAGCGGATCCACTGGTACCCCGAACACATCCAGCACGGGCGGTTCGGGAACTGGCTCGAAAACAACATCGACTGGGCGGTGAGCCGCGAGCGCTACTGGGGCACCCCGCTGCCGTTCTGGAAGTGCGAATCCTGTGGCGAAGCCACCTGTGTCGGGTCGAAGGAAGAGCTGGTCGAGCGCGCGATCGACCGCCAGAAGGCGGCCGCGCTCGATGACCTCCACCGCCCGTACATCGACGAGATCACGCTTCGCTGCGACAAGTGCGGCGAGACGATGCGGAGGGTGCCCGAGGTTGCCGACGCCTGGTTCGATAGCGGCGCGATGCCCTACGCCCAGTGGCACTACCCGTTCGAGAACGTCGACAAGTTCGAGAAGAACTTCCCGGCGGACTTCATCTGCGAGGCGATCGACCAGACCCGCGGCTGGTTCTACACCCTTCACGCCGAGGCGACGCTGCTCAAGGCCAGCGAGGCCGTTCCTGAAAGCATCGCCTTCAAGAACGTGATCGTGCTCGGGCACATCCAGGACGAGAAGGGCAACAAGATGTCGAAGAGCCGGGGCAACGCGGTTGAGCCCTGGTCCGTCCTCGACGCCTGCGGGGCGGATGCCACGCGCTGGTACATGTACACAGCCAGCCCGGCCGGTTCCTCGCGGCGCTTCAGCCTGGGGCTCGTCGAAGAGGGGCTTCGGCGCTTCCTGCTCACGCTCTGGAACACTTACAGCTTCTTCGTCAGCTACGCGAATATCGACGAAGTCGATCCGCGCACCGCGCCGGAAGGCACCGCGCCGGAGATCGACCGCTGGCTGCTTTCGGAACTGAATGTGCTCATCGAGAAGGTGACGGACGAACTCGAAGCCTACGACCCGACCGACGCGGCACGGGCGATCGACGCATTTGTCGATGACCTCTCGAACTGGTACGTCCGGCGCTCGCGCCGTCGTTTCTGGCGCGGCGTCTCGGAGAGCGACCAGGACAAGCAGAGCGCCTACTACACGCTCTACACGGCGCTGGTCACGCTCTCCAAGCTGCTGGCGCCGTTTACGCCGTTCATTGCCGAGGAACTGTGGCAAAACCTCGTCCGCTCCCTCGACGACGAGGCTCCAGACAGCGTGCACCTCGCGCCCTGGCCGAAGGCCGTCCTGAACAAGATCGACAACGCGCTGAACGAAGAGACGCAGGCCGTGAAGCGCGTCTGCTCACTCGGGCGCGCGGCGCGCGCGAAGGCCCAGATCAAGGTTCGCCAGCCGGTGGCCGAGGTCCTCGTGAAAGCGCGCGGCAACGAAGGTGCCAGCCTGCTTCGCCAGCAGGCGCTGGTGCTTGAGGAGCTGAACGCGAAGAAGCTGACGCTCCTCGATGATGAAACCGGGGTCGTCCGCTACGACGTGAAGCCGAACCTGCCTGTGCTGGGGAAGAAGTACGGCGCCGAAGTCGCCGCCATCCGTGCCGGGCTGGCCGCGCTGGTCCCGGCGGAGGTCGCCGAAGCGGTGCGGCGTGGCCGGACGGTCAGCGTCGCCGGGCACGATCTCGAACCCGAAGACATCCTTCTCCAGGCGCAGGACAGCGCGGGCTATGCCGCCGCCAGCGACGGTGGTTACACGGTTGCCATTAGCACGACGCTCACGCCCGAACTGGAGGACGAGGGCTTCGCCCGCGAACTCGTCCGCCGCATCCAGGACATGCGCCGCGAGGCCGGCTTCGACCTCTCCGACCGGATCACCACCTGGTACAGCGGCGACGGCGAGATTTCGCGTGTCATGCAATCGCAGGCGGCGTACATCCAGGCGGAGACGCTGAGCACCACGCTGGTTCCTGGAGACGCGCCCTCGGACGCACACCGCGCGGATCAGGATCTCGAAGGGGTACAGGTGGTGCTGGCGGTGCGTCGCAACGGCTGAGGAATTGTGAACGGAACGCGGCCACCAGTCGGGCCGCGTTCCGGTAAACTTGAATCATGCCCCGCGCCATCTTCTTCGATATGGACGACACGCTCCTCGATGCGGTCAACGCCAACGTGATTGCATGGGAGACCGTCTGCGCGGAGGTAGCACCCCGTCTCGGCTGCGACGCGGAGAAGCTGCGGACAACGATCCGCAAGGAAGGCGGCGCCTTCTGGAAGGACGAAGCCGCCGTCGGCCACTGGCGCGTCGACCTTGAGGGAGCACGCGCGCTCGTCATTGAGAAGGCCCTGAACTTGCTCGAACTCGAGACCTCGCCCGCGAAGCGGATGGCGGCCGACTACAGCTGCGTCCACCGCGAACACCTGAAGCCCTTTGACGATGCTTTCGAGACCCTCGATGCCGTTCGTGCTTCAGGCAAGAACGTGGGGCTCATCACGAACGGACCGACTGCCCTGCAGCGCGACAAGATCGAGCGTTTCGGCCTCCAGCCCTACATGGACGTGATCGTCATCGAGGGCGAATTCGGGCGCGGCAAGCCCGACCCGGCGGTCTTCCAGCACGCGTTGAAGAGCGTGGGAGTTAATGCGGCCGAGGCCTGGCACGTCGGCGACAACCTCTACGCCGACATCGGCGGCGCGCAGGGAGTGGGCATGCAGGGAGTCTGGATCCACCGGGACCGCCTCAAGTTGCAGGACGATGCGCCCGCACGCCCCGATCGGACGATTGCGCATCTCACCGAGATCCGTACGGTAATCGCCGGATAAGTGTTTTCCCCAGGGCTCCGGCACTACCCTCGGCGGGTCATCGGGCGATGATCACGGTGTGGAGTATTC
>DATCGT010000210.1:0-3083 GCA_036508775.1 Tepidiformaceae bacterium
TGCGATAGTTGCCGGCACGAGCATGTAGTGGAGCCGAAGATGTGATTGCGATTCGTCCTGCGCCAGGAGGGGCGGCAGCGTGACCAAGAGAAGACCAGGTAGCAAACGTGGTGCCATCAAAGGCAAGAACGCCAGCCCGGATAGCAGCCAGAAGACGGCCGCGATGGTGCCTGCGTTGGAGAGCTGGTCAATCACGAGATCGGGCCGAGTGACGATGGTGGAGGCGATCTCAGCAATACTCCCTCCGAGATATCCGTAACGCTCGGCCAACGGGTTCAGGTCGTTCCCGCGAAAGTGCGGGATGAGCCACACGTTGACGATGGCTCCGTAAGCGACTGCCGTGCCGACCAGGAAGACTGCAGAACGACGACGGCCGAATGCGAACGCCGCGACCCAGGCGCAACTCACGGTGACGAGGGCGCCATCCTCCTTGAACAGGAGAATGGCGAGGGCACTCGCGATGAACCACCTGTGCCGCTCCGTAGCAAGCGCCCAGAGGCTGGTGAACACAAGAAGCGGCACGAATGCTTCGGTGTGAAAATCGAACGCCACTGCCTGGGTTACGCCTAACCCCAGACAGTAGGCGGCAACCGTGGCCCAGGCGCCTGCCTCGTTGCCAATCAGGCGTCTCGAGGCGAAGTAAAGCGGCAGCGCAGCTGCCCCCAGAAGCGCAGCCTGGGCAACGAGCAACGACTCAGGCCCATTGGAGACCCACTTCAGCGGAACCAGGAGCAGCAAGATCGGCTGCCAGTGGTCGCCGACGTAGGAGATATTCCGAAAGGAGTACTCGAACCAGCGGCCGTGAGCGGTATTCCAGATCACCTGATCGATGAGCCCCAAGTCCCAACCGTTGGAGTGGTAGGACCGGTGCAGCAATAGGCTCCATGTCGCGTAGTAGGCGGCGCAGGCCATCGCCACGGCGCCGGCTGCGCCCAGCCTCAACCGGGAGCGTTCAGCGCGCCCCATCGACGAGACCCATCGTTTGCCGATTGTCCCGATGCTTGTTGAGGATGCCGACGGCGTTTCAGGCGGGACGTTGACCCTCGGAGGCACTGCTTCCTGCGTATCAGCCCTCCTGAGGCGCGGGTCGCCCTACCCGCAGATGCTATCAGCTTCCCATGGCGAGGCGAATCATCTTCTCTCGGGACCTCACCGCCATCTCCGCCGTCCGGCGAAACCACCCCTGTGCCATGACGAGGAGAACGGCGAGCACCATCAGGAGCAGGTTGCTGGTCAGAACGAACGTCCCGCCCCCCAAAGAGCAGGACCAGCCTCAATTCAGGGTCCTCCCCTGGCTTCCTGAGCCGTCAATCAGTCTTGCAGCCGGCGAAGGTATTCCCGGTCCACGGCGTAACACTCGCAGGCTCTCCGCTCGAGCCCGCGGCGATCAACGATGGGCATCTCCCCACGGTGATATCGGATGAGACCTTCTTTCTGAAGCGCGCCAGCCGACAATGCGACGCTCGGGCGACTGACCCCCAGCATCTGCACGAGGAACTCCTGGGTGATGGGGAACGCCCCATCGCCTGCCCGGTGATGCGTCATCAACAGCCAGCGAGCGCAACGTTCATCCACACGGTCGGCACGATTGCACGCGGCCGATTGAGCTACGAAAATGCAAGCATCGTCCCGGCGTAGTGCTTGATGATCGCCGCCAGCCCGGAACTGTGATCGACGGCCGCGAGAAAGTCACTCCTCTTCATGCGGAGCGCCTTTTCAGGAACCTGCGAAATGAACGCCATGTTCGAATCGCCAATGCCGAGGAAGACCGGGACACCGGTGGTTCCTTCGTGGCCAACAGTCGCAAACTCGATCATCGCGCCGGTCTCGAGAACGGTGAGGACCGAAATACTGCCGCTGACCGGAAAGTAGACGTAGTCGGGGGCGTCTCCCGCTTCCTGCAGCATCTCACGCGGGTGAAGGGGCGTGCATTCGAGGAGACAACGAAATTCCGCGTATTCCTCCGCCGGGACGGCCGAGAGGAGGAGGTTCGAGGGTGTCGTTGGTTCGTCGGGGGCAAACGATCGCGGCAGAGTAAGCGTTGCGCCCATTGACTCCCGTTGGCCGGCTGATTACGGGGACCTCGCGCCGGTATCCACCGAAGGTAGCAGCCCGGACTGGGACACCAAGCAACGAAAGACCCACAATTTCGGTCCACTGGTACCGCGACGGTCCGGGCGCCGGCAGGAGACCAACAGTTCGACGCGGGCCGGGTGACACGCCTGCTACCGGTCTGGCGAGGCTACGAGTTGTGGCTGTTGACCGGGGGTGTCCGTTTCGAAGAGATGACAACCACGCGACTCTCGACGGCGAATCGCAGGCCACCCTCAGGTCCTTCGGCTCGGATCGGGACCCCCTGGCCCCGCATATTCCGTCGTGCTCGCCCCGAACGTAGTCGCTGCCCGTCTACGAAGACTGTCCGGACTCAAGCGTCTTTAGCGCCTCGTTCGCCGCGACCGGGACCGTGAGTGACGGGAAGCGATCTTCCAGCGCCTGGACGACCGGCCGCACTGTAGACGTCTGCAAGCCACGCAGAACATGGTGCGCGCCCTCCTGCAGCCAATGGGAATCGGCTCCCGTCACCAGCTGGCGCAACAGCGGCAGGAAGGCATTCGGCCCGACCGAAATCAACGCTTGTGCCGCGAGCCAACGGACTCCCCCGTCAGGATCTTCCAGCGCCTCCACAAGCGCTGAGATAGCGGAAGGGTCGCCAATCTCACCCAACACCTTCACGGCCCCCCAGCGCACCCCGTCGGAGTCAGACCGCAGGCAGTCCACAAGTGCAGGGACGGCCGCCGTCCCGAGGTTTTCAAGTCCATCCGCTGCGTCGCGTCGGTCAGGCCAGCGGTCGCGAGCGCGACGTGCAAGAAGCTCGGCGACATCGGCATCTGCGTGAGGGGTGATGACTGAACTTCCAGCCCCGACCCGTCCGGACTCTGCTTCTTGCATCGTGGTCCTCCTGACCTACCCACTGGCGCGTGCCTGAGAAGCCAGCTCACCTCATGGCCCGCCAAGGCCTTATGGGGCGCCCGTGCTCATGCCGTTACCGCCATCTCCCACGGCCTGCGTAGCCAGGCCATGAC
>DATCGT010000211.1:0-7072 GCA_036508775.1 Tepidiformaceae bacterium
GACCACGCACGACAGGAACGAGTACACGTTGATGAAGCGAGTGAGGGCGTCGCGGAACTCGGCCTGCCGGTCTTCATCGAGTCCCTTGAAGCGGTCGACGGCGGGGTCGAGCGCAGCGTAAACCGCGCCGTGAGCCGCCGACCCCCTCGGTGCCTCCAGTGCGGCGATGGCGGCTGGCACGTCTTCCTCGCGGATCACATCGAACTGCTTGAGGGCATGCTGCGTGTCGTAGAGCAGGTTCGGGTCCGTGGGCGTCGCGATGGTCGTCTCGTACCACGGCGCGAACGCCTTCTGGATGTCATCCACTGTGTTCCTGAAGTCGAGGACGAACGTGTCCGACTTGTCCGCGTGCATGCGGTTGAGCCGCGACAGAACGAGTGTCGCGGCGGATCGAGGCAGTGCTGTCGCGCGCCGCCACCCGCGGTTGCTCAATGGCCCGGGGTGCACTGTTGGTTCAGGCCAGGGATCGTTTGCTTGCCCGGTCGTCCATGACATCGAGGCGCTCGGCTACCACACCGATGAGGCCCGGCTGCCAGCGACGGCCGAGGTCCGCGACGGTGATACGGAGTTCGGGTGCAGCCTGCGTTTGCGACCGGCCCTACGGCCGGCCGGCTACGGCTAGGGCAACTTCAGGTGATAGGGCTGCCCGGTAACCGTGTGGTTCTCCTGGTCGAACTGATTCCAGACCGCGAGCCCGAAGGTGAACGTGCCGCCGACCGTGAACTTCGCATCGTCAGGGAAGGCGGTGTTCAGCTTGCGATGGAACACCACGGTGTACTGGCCGTTGGCGTAGGTCGTCTTGCCGTCAATGTCGCCGCGCTCACCACGGAAAGGTGCGAGCTCGGTTTTCGGGATCTTGTCCCCGATTTTGATCTTTGAGATATCCAGCGCGACAGACTCGCTGACGGCCAGGTAGTTCGGGCCGTAAAGCGGGGTCGTCTTCGCCGGGTCCTGCATCGCTATTGGGGCATCCTTGGCCGCATTCGAGTTCGAAACCGTCCCGCCGCCAGTGTTCGGATCCGCCACAATCGCCGATCCGCGGCCCGGCGAGGTCGTCGGATCGCTGGTGTTAACGCCCACCAGATGGAGGTTGTTGGCCCCGCCCATCCCGGCGAAGGTCGAAGCGGTCCACTGCCAGTTGTCCAGTACGTCGGTCGGATTCGGAGCGACCATGTACCACTTGGAGATCGGGTCCGAGGTCGACTTATGGCAGAGCGCGGCACAGCCGCGTGCCTCGAAGTCGGCTACGGGCGTGATTTCCCAGTAGAGCGACAGGCGATCTGCCGTGGGCGAGGGCGAAGTCCACTTCGTGCCATCCCACTGCCAGACACTGAACGCGTCCTGCGTTGGGTCGCTCCATTGGAAGCGGAACCAGACGTCCGTGTCGCTGTAGAGGGCCTGCATCTGGACGTCGACGGGGTCGGTCGCCTTCGATTCGGGAATGACGTCGGTGTTAATCGTCGTAGCCTGGGCATGTGACCAGGCGGGGTCGTCGGTAGCCAGCGACGCCGGTGTACTCTTCAGCGCCACGACGTCGGTTGAAGGGGCGGTAATGACCGCGGCTGTCTTCACTCCCAGCGTTGGCGCTGCGCCTTGCCCGCCGGAGCAGGCAGTGGCGAGCGAGGCCACTGCGATGATCGCCAGGAGGCCGCCCCGGAACTTCGTCCCCATGTTCTTGACTTTCATTTCAACTTCCCCCATCGCCTCAGGGGTGTGCCCCCGGGCCGTCATTGACCTGTCGTACTTCGTCGGAGTGTCGCCGCCGTGCGAAGCCTTCCCTATGCCGCCAGTTTGAAGCTGGTCACGGCCGCATCGAGGGCCGACGCCAGCGAACGCATCGTGTTCGCCGTTGCCGCCAGTTCTTCGGACTGTGCGCTCAGCTCCTCGGTAGAAGCACTGACCTGTTCCGCGGAAGCGGATGTCTCTTCGCTGGTCGCAGACACCTGCACGATCGCCTGCGTGACGCGGGTGGTAGCTCGTGCCATCTCCCCCGCCCCCTCGGCGGATTGCTCAGCCATCGAGGTGATTTGCTCCGCCGAGGAACGGATCCGGTCTGCCCCGGCTGCGAGCCCCTGGACGTCGATCGCAATCGACTTCATCTGCGCCGCGGAACCCTCGACCGTCTCGATGATCGAGGCCAGCGCCTTGCCCGCTTCAGCAGTGATCTCTCGCCCGGACTCCACGTCCTTCACACCAGCAGCCATCGCTTGAACTGCCTGTTGCGTACCTTCCTGCACCAGGGCCACGATCGCGGCGATCTCTTTCGTCGCGCCCGACGAACGCTCTGCGAGGTTACGAACGTTCTCGGCGACCACCGCGAAGCCGCGACCTTGCTCCCCGGCGCGAGCCGCTTCGATCGCCGCATTCAGAGCCAGCAGGTTCGTCTGCGAGGCGATCTCGTCAATCGACTGGACGATGTTGCCGATCTGCTTGCCGTATTCGCCGAGACGGTCGACCGTCGCCGCCGCCCTCCCAACTGCTCCGGCGATCGACTCCATCGACGCGACAGCCTGGCGAACGGCCACCTGCCCACTCAACGCCGCGTCGCGGGATTCCTCGGCGCTTCGGGCCACCTGGTCGGACGCATTGGCCACCGCCGCGATTTGCTGACTCATGGAGGCAGCTTCCTGCCGTGAAGTCGCCGCGCCAGTAGCGTTGGACTGAGCCGAAGCGGCCAACTCCTGCGAGCCGCTCGCCACTGCCTCGATCTCCCTCGCCGAATCTTGCGAGAGGGTCGCCAGGGACGCGGCGGACCTGGTGACTTCGTTGATTGCGGACGCGATCTGGCCCGAGGCTGCGGCCATCTGGTCAGAGGACTCTCGCAACTGATCGGAGGTGTGCAGGACCGAAGTAGCGTTCTTGCGAACGCCGCCCACAAGCTCGCTCAACCCTTCCCGCATCGCATTGTAGGAGGCTACGGTCGCCGTCATTCGGTCGATCGTCGCATTGATTGCAGCGGCGGACTGGCCCGCCTCGTCGGCGCCACAGTCCGGGATCTTCGTGGTGGAAACCTGGACGCCGACCGTCAGGTCCCCTCGCTCGACAGCTTCAAGTCCGGTCTGGAGACCGGTCACGTCGCGAGCTTCCAGGCTGATGAGGCGATCACGCACGGGCAGAATCGATTGGACGATTCGCCGCGACATCCAGAAGGCGACCGTGCCGCCAGCCACGAACGAAGCGACAAGCGTCGCCATCGCGATCGTTCGGGTCTGACTGGAGATCGAGAGGAGGTTCGCTTCGCTGGCCGCCGATTGCTGGGCGAAGAAGTCGGCGAGCGTCGTGGCCGCCTGCTTGGCGCCCAGGTCCTTGCCGTTCAACACCGTGTCGCTCGTCACGTTGTCGTAGGCGGTCGGGCCGTGGACGAGGTTCATTGCCTCGGTGTACTCCAACTGGTAGGACTGGTACTGCTGGTCGAAGGTGGCCAGCATGTTGTCGGCCTGCGTGTTCTTCACCCGGGTAACGTCTTGCGCCAGCTGGTCGCGGAGCGCGACGACCTTCTTCCCGCTGTCGCTTACTGCCGCTGAGTACTTTTGGAAGCTCTCATCAGTTCCGCCCCTCAGGAGGAGGTCCTTCGCCTGGACCACCTGTTCCTGGAACGCGGTTTGCAGCTGGGCCGCGAGCAGCGAGGACGAAGAAGCCCGGTTCGCATCGGCGGCGGCAGCATCGATCGTCTGCATGCGCAGATTCGTGAAGACCATCGCGAGGGCGAGGATCGACATCGTCGCGGCGAAGGTCGAAAGGAGCTTCACCTGGATAGGGAGGTCGTTGAACCACTTCGGTCCACGCCCTGAGATGGCAAGAGGCATTGGCGGCAGCACCCGTTCGTGAATCGGCCCGGCTCCGCTCAGGAAGGGCGCGTCGCGTTCAGGGTCGGTGCTCGCGAAGGGCCGTCGCATTAGGAGACTGATGTCAGGGCTAAGCGCGGGGCCTGATATTGGCCCCGCATCACCCCACTCTTAATTTCGTTCCTTGAGCACAAATTCGCCTGAACCCGGGGAACGCGCGGGAAATGTTAGTAGTCCGGAATGTAGCGCTCGGCCGTGATGATGAGGCGTGAGGAATACTCGCCGCCGATGCCGGGCGCGATGAAGAAGTCCCCTCCGCAGCTTATAAACGTCACCCGCTCCGTATGGTTGTCGAGCCGGGGCATCAGGACCTGGGCCATGTCCAGGTCCTCTACGCGGACAAGGTCGACCGACCGGACGCTATAGGTGTACACGGTGCCGTCGCCCATGGTGATGTAAACCGAATCACCGACCTGGACCCTGTTGAGGTACGCGAACGGGGTGAGCGACCAGCCAACGTAGTTCACGTGGCCGGCAAACGTGGTGTTAGCGCCGCGAAAGCCCGGGCGACCGTAGGCCGGGTACCAGGCGATCCGGTTCGGCGAAGTGGGCTCCTCGAGGGTCTCGCCGCCCCCGGTGATGGTGGTGCTGCGCTCCTCGACTGGCCATTGCGAACCGACCGAAGCGGCGGCCACGTCGAGCGAAACGATCGGGCCGACGTAGGGGGGAGGCTCTGTGCCCCGCGATACCAGGGGGGCTATTAGCCGGTACGGGCGAGCAACAACAGCTGCAGGCGCTCCGGCGACCGCGATCCGTGTGACAACGACCATGACGCCGAGGACGGCGGCCAGGAGGATGGCGAGCTTCGACATTGCTAGTGAGTATACGGTGGGGCCCGTTCATAGCCCCCTTCCGGCGCCAAAGCATGTCGCCAAAGCACGAACCGAGCGGAAAGGTCGCCCTTCACCTGATCGTCGAAAGCGCCGCCTTATATACCATGGATACTTAGCCGCATGCGTCGTACTCCTCACCCCGGCCAGGAAGACCCCCGTTCGCTCGCTGAGCAGGCGTGCCCATGGCTGGGCCTCGCCGACGACCCCGCGACGCGAGCACAAATACCCACGCAGGCCCATGCATGTTGTCGTGAGGATCAGAACCTCTTTGCCATCCCGGAGCAGCACCAGGTGCGCTACTGCTTGAGCGCCGAGCATGAGGGGTGTGCGGCCTATCGCTCAGGCTGGAGCAGCGTTCGCGCTCGCGACGAACACCGGCGCCTCCCGCACGGCGTCGCCCGCATTGACGGACGCCGAAGCCGCTCACGCCAGCTGGCGATCATCGCCGGCAGCGCGGCCTCGATCTTCCTGGTGGTGTTTCTGGTCGCCTACGCCGCGCTCACTCGGGTCTGACAACTCCGGCAGCGACCCCCACCTCCCGCGGCGCCCAGATCACGGGGCGGCCGCTACGATCGCGCGAGACCGCGCGAGACCGCGCGAGACCGCGCGAGACCGCGCGGCGGGATATGGGAACTGAAAGCGAGCCGATTGGCCGGATACTCGGCGATAATCGTTGTCGACACGGGGACGATCGCACCGGAGAATACGCCGATGCAGTGCAAGAGTTGCGGTTCGACGCTGGCCGATGGTCAGCGCTTTTGTCCAACCTGCGGCGCAGCCGCCCCTCCACCGGCGGACCCTGCCTGCGCGAACTGCGGGGCGACTCTGGAGGTCGGGGCCCGGTTCTGTCCAGCCTGCGGCCGTGCAGTCGACGACGCTCCTGACGCTACCCCGGAAGTGCCTGCGGTCGCGCGCTGCGCATCGTGTGGCGCCGAGCTTGCCCCGGAGGCCAGGTTCTGCCGGGCCTGCGGCGCGCCCGTTGGCGCCGCTACTCCTGTGCAGGCCCAGCCCGTCGCGGCGGTACCGCAGGCCACCTGGGCCCCTCCGCCAGGCGCCTTTGCCGCGCCGCCGCCGGCAACCGGTGCCGGCCATCCGGTCGCGCTGAACATCCCCTACCCCGCTTCCCTCTCGCGCTGGAAGATCTTCTTCAAGAGCTTCCTCATCATCCCGAACGTGGTCGTTCCTCTACTTTGTTCTCATCGGCTTTTCGATCACCACATTCCTGGCCTGGTGGGCGATCCTGTTCACTGGCCGGTACCCGAGAGGGCTGTTCTCGTTTGGCGAGGCGACCATGCGCCGAATGATGAACATCGAGGCATACATGCTGCTGCTCCGGGATGAATATCCCCCGTTTACTGGTGCGCCAGGAATGTACCCGGTGGAGTTCAGCATCCATTACCCGGAGCGGCTTAGCCGGCTCCTCATGCTCTTCAAGTGGCTCACGATCATCCCGTCAGCGTTCGTCTTCGGGTTTGTCGCGCTGATCGGATACATCGGCGTGTTCATCGCGTGGTGGGCCATCCTCATCACGGGCCACATGCCCCGCGGCATCCATTCGTTTCTCACGGGGCTGTTGCGATGGGGTGCCCGCATCTCGGCGTATACCTATCTCCTCACCGATGCCTACCCCGGATTCAGCATGAGCTGACAGCCCCGGGTCGGTTTCCTGAACCCGAAGGCAGCGACGCGCCAGGACGTCAATCCGGGCGCGTGGTTCATCCCGCCTGCTCACTCGCGGCGCGGTGAGTCTTCCACCGGTACGGGCAGCAGAACCCGGAACTTTGCGCCCTTGCCGACCTCGCTTGTCACGGCGATCGCCCCCCCATGCGCGCGGACAATACCCTGGGCCGCGGAGAGCCCGAGGCCCCTGCCTGAGAATTTCGTGGTGAAGAAGGGGTCGAACACTCTCGGCAACACTTCCGGGGCGATGCCCGGACCGTCGTCCATCACGTCCACGTAAACGTACATGCCCTCCTTGAGGTCATGTGAGGAGAGACCGCTTTCGACGTTCGCACCGCCAGCACCGCCAACGCCGGTAGCGAGAACGAGGTGCCCGCCACCGGCGCCCAGGGCTTCCACTGCATTCACGACGAGCGTCGAAAGCGCACGTTGCACCTGGACCGCATCCGCCGAGATCAGAGGAAGATCGGGCGACAGGTCGTACTGGATCCCGATCCGCGCCATGAAAGAGGGCATGAGGAGCCCCACTGCGTCCTCTAAGAGCACGTTGAGATCGACCGGCCTGCGTGCGGACTCCGCGCCCCCGGCGGCGTCGAGGAGGAACCTGGCCAAATCCGCGCCACGTACCGCCGCCTTCTCGACCTCCGGGATCTCCTGCAGACCGGGCGAGCCCGGTTCCATACCGCGGGTTGCCAGCGCGCAGTTCCCGAGTAT
>DATCGT010000212.1:0-4693 GCA_036508775.1 Tepidiformaceae bacterium
CGCCCCCGGCCATGAGGCCAGCGTCGCGAAGCTCTATGGCACCGAACTGAACCAGCGCATCGCTCGCACCGCTCTCAAGGTGTGGGGGATGTACGGTCAGATCGATGGCAAGACCGACACCAGCGTAATCGCCGACGCAGCGCTGCTCGGCCGTTACAAGTACCAGTACCTCCGCTCGACCGCGAACACGATCGAGGGTGGTACGAGCGAAATCCAGCGGAACATCATCGCCACGCGCGGCCTCGGCCTCCCGCGAGCGTAGTCCCCGCCGGATATCTCGAACCTGAAGGAGGGCAGCCGATCGGCTGCCCTCCTTTTCTTTGTCCGCCGGGACGCACGAGGCCGGTCAGGGGATGGCGCCCTCCTCCTTGAGGGCGATGATGTTCTCCCAGTCGTAGCCGAGTTCGAGCAGGATCTGTTCGGTGTCTTGCCCCGTTTCGGGTGCCCAGGTCCGGGGGCCGATCGGGGTTCCGTAGAAGTCCGCCGGGGTGGCTACCTGGCGTTTCAGACCATCGGGGGTCTCGATTTCGATGAAGGCGCCTGCCTGCTGCGCGACCGGGTCGGCGGCGACCTCAGCCAGTGTCTGCACGGGCGCGAACCAGACGTTCTCGCGGTCGAAGATCTCGTGCCACTCCTCAAGTGTCTTCGTGGCGAAAATGGCATCGAATTCCTGGACCAGCACTTCCGAGTGGTCGCGGCGCACGGCAATGTTCTTGAAGCGCTCGTCGTTCAGCATGTCCGGCCGGTCAACGGCACGAACCAGGTCAGGCCAGTGGCGGTCAGCCTGGAGGAGGAGCAGGAAGAACCACCTGCCGTCGCCCGCCCGGAAGCAGTTGATGATGGGGTTGGCGGCGTGGAAGCGGTCGACGGGCACGATGGGCATGCCTGAGCGCAGGTGGATGTTCATGTCCCAGCCCATCAGGTAGATGCCCACGCGCAGCAGCGACACGCCGATGCGTTGCCCCTGCCCGGTACGTTCGCGGCGGTAGAGGGCGGCAGAGACCGCACCGGCTGCGCTCGTGCCGGTCATATGGTCGCCCATGCCACCCCGCTGCTGGGGAGGGTCGACCCCCGGCGGCACCAGGCTCGCGGCGACGCCGGCCCGGCTCCAGAAGGCGCCGATGTCGTAGGACGCGCGGTTCGCTTCATCGGTCTCAGGGCCGTAAGCGCTCAGCTGCGCGTACACAAGGCGGGGATTGGTGGCGGTCCGGGCGTCGTAGTCCAGGCCGTACTTCTCGAGGACACGGGGCCGCATGTTCGAGACGAACACGTCCGCGTTGTCGATCAGTTGGCGGGCAACGGCGCGGCCAGATTCCTCTTCGAGGTTGAGGGCGATGCTTCGCTTGCCGCGGTTGTCGAGTTCAAACGGGGGGTTGAATCCCGAACCGGCGAGCCCGAATCCCGCGAAAAGGCCCCGGAAGGGGTCGCCGTTAGGGGGCTCGATCTTGATGACCTCGGCGCCCCAGTCGCCCAGGATGGCCGCGCACGATGGGCCGGCGACCCACACGCCCATTTCGACGACCTTGATCCCCTCAAGTGGTCCCGGCATCAGCGTCCCTCACGTCTCGTTTTGGCGATTCTACCCTCCATGAACGTGCCGCAAACTGCCGCGTCCCGTACGCTTCGGATACTCCAGCCAGGGGCACCCAATGGTTCTCAGCGACCGCACCATCCGCCGCGAGATCGAGGCGGGAAATATCGTTATCGATCCGCTCGGGCCGAACGCCGTTCAGCCCGCGAGCGTGGATCTGCGCCTCGGGCACCTCTTCCGTGTGTTCCGGAACTCGATGATCCCGTTCATCGACGTGAAGGGACTATCCCGACCTGACGGAGCTGGTCGAGATCGATGACGACCATCCTTTCATCCTTCACCCGGGGGAGTTCGCGCTTGCCGTCACCTTCGAGCGGGTGAAACTCCCGGATTTCATCGTCGGGCGCCTGGAGGGAAAATCGTCGCTGGGGCGGCTGGGGCTCCTGATCCACTCGACAGCGGGCTATGTCGATCCCGGCTGGGATGGGGCGCTCACGCTGGAACTCTCCAACGTCGCAAATCTGCCGATCACTCTCTACCACCGGATGAAGGTGTCGCAGATATCGTTCCTGCAGCTCACCGAGCCGGCGGAACACCCGTACGGTTCGAAGGAAGCGAAGAGCAAGTACCAGGGGCAGGTCGGGCCGACGCCGAGCAAGTACTACCTGAACTTCAGGGACTGAGCCGGGCTACATCCCTGGCCCGACCGAGCGAATCCGTGTTGGCGTGATGCGGATCACGACCCAACTCGCTGCCGCCGCTTCCCAGCCGGGCATCACGGCCGCCGCGCGTTCGGGCGTGTAGTAGCGCGGCGCGAGCCTCCGGGCCAGCTCAATGCCACCGTGGTTTTCGATCGAGGCTATGCCTTCGATCGTCACCCATGCTTCGCGAAGACCCGCGGGCTCGGCGATCGTCAGGCAGACGCGGCCGTCCCGCCGGATCCGGGCCACCTTCGGCGAGGTAGCGGAGGTGAAGACGATGGCGGTGGTGCCATCCCATTCGAACCAGACGGGGACACCGGTCGGGAAGTCATCGGGGTTCAGGGTGACGAGGGTGGCGATGCGCGCGCCCGCGAGGAAGGCATCGCGCTGGCTCTGGTTCATCGCTGTCATGGCGGCGTCAGCTCTGCCGTTCCGCGCGGTTCCGCTCCTGCTGCTGCTCGATGAGCCATTCCAGCGCGAACGGGTTGTGGAGTTTCTCCTGGCGGATCGTCGTTTCCTGCATGTGGCCTGGGAGGACGACGGTGTCATCTGGGAGCAGGAAGAGGCGGTCGCAGATGCTGCTCAGCTCCTCCTCGAAGTCACCGCCCGGGAGGTCTGTGCGGCCGATGGAGCCGTTGAAGAGCGTGTCGCCACTGAAGAGCATCCCCTCGGTGTAGTAGCTCATGCTGCCGGGCGTGTGGCCGGGGGTCGCGATGGCGCGAAGCTGGAGGCCAGCGACCTCGACGGTGTCGCCGTCGGCGACGAACTGGTCGGGGAGCGGCGGACGCTGCCCAGGGTCGAGGCGGAAGCGCGAAGCGGATGACGTGAAGCCCTGCTGGAGAAGGCCGAGGTCGGCCTCGTGGAGGAGGAACTTCGCTCCCGTGGCGCCATGGATGCCCTGGACGCCGAGGATGTGGTCGATGTGGGCATGGGAGTTGGCGATGAGCTTGATGTTGACGCCCATGTCCCTCGCGAGTGCGAGGATCTCGTCGGGCTGGTCACCGGGGTCGATGCAGATAGCCTCGCCGGTACGGCGATTGCCAATGACCCAGCAGTTCTCCTGGAACACGCCGACGACGATGCCGCGGACCATGATCTCGTTCGCAACTTCCATTGCGGACAAGCGTACAGGTGTGGCGGGGGAGACGACAGGCCTTTAGCGGCCGCGGTAGGTGGGATCTGTCTTGTCGATCCAGCAGTCGGCGAAGCGGTTCTGGTAGCCGTCGGTGGAATCGAGGGGGAAGTTCCGGACGTAGGGCCATGCGAGGGCCACGACGCGCTCGCTGACCAGGTTCACGCCAACGTTGAGGGTGAGGAGCTTCCGCTGGATGTCGAAGCCGATTTCGCGGCGCTTCGCCTCATCGAGTTCGGCGCGCTGGGCGTTGATTAGCGCGTCCATGTCGCTGTCGCGCAGGGGGAAGGTGTTCTGGGTGCCGGCACTGTGGAAGTAGGGGTACACGCAGTCGTCGAGGTCGATCTGGCTGGAGTCGGGGCCAGCGGCCCAGGGGGCGTCCTGGGCGAAGAGACGGCGAATCAGCTCGCCGGTCGCGACCGGGTAAACGGTGACGTTCAGGCCGAGATTCTGCTTGAGCTGGTCGCGGATGACGCTGCCCATCTGGAGGTTGGTTTCGGCGTCCGCGACGACGAAGAGCGGGAGTTCGTCCGGGATCTTGTTGCTGGCCGCGAAGGCGGCGAGCAGCGCCTTTGCGTCGGTGATGTCCTGGTCTCGACCGCCTGAGCCGGGCCGGTAGCCGGGGATGGTCGAGAGCTCGGACTGCGGGAGCGTCCAGCGGCTCAGGGGCCAGCTAATCCAGGGGTTGATGTCGCCCGAGCCGCCGAAGAAGCGGTGCACCATGTCGCGGCGGTCGATGGCGATGCTGATCGCGGACCGGAAGCGGAGGTCGTTGTAGGGGACCTGGGGGATGAAGAAACGCATGCCGAAGAACTGGAGCTGGCCCACGGTGGATTCCTGGAGCGACGGGAGTACCTGCTTCAGGCGGTCGGCCGTCGCCCGTCCGACAAAGGCGACGTCGAGCGCCTTGGTGCGGAGGCCGGCCTCGACATCGCGGGCGTCGGTCGGCTGGATCGCGGCAACGCCATCGAGGTAGGGGCGGTTGCTGCCGCCGAACCAGGCTGCATTCCTCGCTACACTGCCCAGCTGGCCTTCGACCCATTCCACCCAGCGGAACGGCCCGCTGCCGGGCTGGCTGTCGATCGAGAACTGGCGCCCTTCGGTGGTGGCCTCGGGCGGGACGATAAACGAGTTCACGTCGGCGAACAGGTCGACCATCGCCGCCTGCTGGGCTTTCATGGTGATCACGATTGTGGAGGCGTCGCGCGACTCGACCTTGTCGATGTTTACCAGGCTGGCCTTGCGGACGAAGGAAGCATCGCCGGCGGTCTGGCGTTCGATCGAGTACTTCACATCATCGGCGGTGATTGGGCGACCGTTGAGCGGCGC
>DATCGT010000213.1:0-5804 GCA_036508775.1 Tepidiformaceae bacterium
GGCAGCCGCCCTTCGTCCGCGCGAGCGAGGGTGAGCAGGTCTTCAATGAGGCGCGTCATATGGACGGACTCATGATCGATCGCCTCAACCGAGTCCTGGTTCTCCCCCACTGTTTGCTCCGGGTGGCGCAGCAGAAGCTCATTGTTGGCTCTGATCACCGCGACCGGCGTTCGGAGTTCATGGGACGCGTCCGAGACGAACTGCCGCTGCTTCTCGAGCGAGTTCCGGATCGGCACGAGGGTGCGCCCCGCCAGCCAGAATCCGCCCGCCATGGAAAGGATGACGCCGATCCCTCCGCCGACTCCCATGACCCACGCCAGCGTCGAGAGCTGGTGGTCGCGGGAGTCCAGCGACCGGCCAATATGGATGTATTGAGATCCGCCGGCAAGCGGCTGACTGTCGACGCGGTAGCGATGTCCGCTCACTGAGATGTCAGTCCGGATGTCACCGCTGGTGGCGGCTTTCGTCAGGCTGGCGAAATCAATTCCCTGGAGATTGATACGACGTGGGTTCGTCAGGACAGTCCCGTCCGGCGCCGTGGTGACATAAAACACGTCACTCTGGACTAGCTCTCCGCGAAAGTCATCGTCGGACGGGCGAGGCTGCCGGTCCGGGGATGGCGCGACGACAAGTTGCCCGCTCGAGACCAGTTCGCTCCGGGTGAGGTCGATCGAATGGTTGATTTCGTCGTCGAGCGATCGACGTACGAGCAGGTACGCGGAACCCGTGACGGCGAGGAGGACCAGGAGGAGCACTCCGGTGTACCAGGCCGTGAGCTGTAGGCGCGCCCGTTGGAACATCAGTTGGCCCGGAGGGCATACCCCACGCCGCGGACGGTGCGGATGAGCTTCGTATCGAACCCGCGATCAATCTTGTTCCGAAGGTAGTAGATGTAGATGTCCACCACGTTGGACTCGGTCAGCATGTCGTAGCTCCACACGCGATCGAGGAGCTGCGAGCGCGTCATCACCTGTCCTGGATGCCGCATCAACACTTCAAGCAGGGCAAACTCCCGCGCCGTCAGCTCGATGCGCTTGTTTCCGCGGATCCCTTCGCGGGTCTTCAGATCCAGTTCGAGGTCGGCAACTTTGAGAATTCCCGGTTCGCCGGTTGCCATCTGGGCACGACGAGTCAGTGCTCTGACCCGCGCGAGCAGCTCCGTGAGCGCGAACGGCTTCACCAGGTAGTCGTCGGCGCCAGCATCCAGGCCGCGAACGCGATCTTCGATTGCGTCACGTGCGGTCAGCATGAGGATCGGCGTGGTATCGCCCTTGGCCCGCAGCCGCTTCGCGATCTCGTACCCGTCCAGTGTTGGGAGCATGACGTCGAGGAGAATGAGGTCGTATTGCTCGATGCCCGCCTGAGCCAGCGCGTCGGCTCCGTCTTCGACGCAATCCGCTACGTGGCCTTCTTCTTCCAGCACGCGCCGAACAGCTCGTGCCAGCCGTGTCTCGTCTTCAACGACCAAAATATGCACGATGTCATATCACCACATTTTCATGAGGCTGACATGAGAAAAGTCACATTTTTGCCTCATCTGGCTGAAAAGGCCGCGGCCCAGGCTTCACCTGACGACGATGAGTCGGAGGAGAAGCGCATGGACCCGCGACTGCCCCTGGTCGGTGCCGCGATCTTCGCTGCCGTCGTCGCTGCCGGGGGGTGGAACTTCAACAGCGGACCGGCGGTGCCCGTCGCCGACCCTTCGGGCGCGCCGCTGGCGGCGATTTCGGCGGTGACGCCCACTCCCACCGTGGCTTCGCCGACCGCGTCAACGCCCACACCGTCACTGGGAACGACGACCGCGTCGCCATCGGTTCCCCCGCCAGGCCGAGCGCGCGAAGACTCCCGCAGTGCTCCCCTCGGAGGCACCCCCGGGCCGCGGGGACGAGACGACTGACCAGGGTTCATCCCAGTCACCGATCGAGGCTTCAGCTTCCCCGGAGCCGCGAAGAGGCCGGACTCAGTCCGGCCTCTTCGCGTTAGGCTGCTCAGCTGGCGATCCGCTGACTACCCCTGGTAGCTGGAGATCGCCTCATCGCTGAAGTCTGCATTCGAGTAGACCCGTTGGGTGTCTTCGAGATCCTCGAGCCCTTCAAGCAGTCGCATCGCCTGGTGGGCCGTCTTCTCATCGAGTTCGATGAGTATCTTCGGGACCATCGCGAAGTCCGCGTTCTCGATTTCGAAGCCAGCTGACTCAAGAGTCTTTCGTACCGCTTCGAGCTTCACCGGCTCGGTCTGCACTTCCAGAACGCCGTCATCGACGCTCACGTCGTCCGCTCCCGCGTCGATCGCCTGCAGGGCGACATCGTCCGGGTCGGCGTTCTTCACCGGGATCGTGATGATCCCCTTGGCTTCGAACTGCCAGCCGACGGAGCCCGTCTCTCCCAGGTTTCCGCCGGAACGGCTGAACCGGTGCCGCACTTCCGCGACCGTCCGGTTCCGGTTGTCGGTCAGCGTCGCTACGAGGATCGCGATCCCGCCCGGACCGTAGCCTTCGTACGTGATCTCGTCGAGCTGTTCGCCTTCACCCTGGCCGGCGCCCTTGGCGATCGCACGTTCGATGTTGTCGTTCGGCATGTTCTGGGCTTTTGCTCGCTGTACGGCGAGGCGGAGCTTGAAATTCGCCCCGGCGTCAGCCCCCTGCTTGGCGGCGATGATGATTTCGCGCGAGAGCTTGGTGAAGATCGCGCCGCGCTGGGCGTCGGCTGCGCCCTTCTTGCGCTTGATGGTCGACCACTTTGAATGCCCTGACATGCGGGGCCCGTCCTCGTAATGGGGATGTTGAAGTCGTACGAGTGTAGGATGACCGCCACGTAGCCGGTAGCAGGCCCAGGAGGAATTCACCCATGGACGCATATCGCGCCATTGTTACGAAGCGAGATACCCGCGAGTACGCGGCAACACCCATCCCCGAAGACGTCCTCCATCGCATCCTGCAGGCAGGTCGGATGGCGGGGAGTTCGAAGAATACGCAGCCCGTTCGGCTGGTTGTTCTGCGCGAACCGGCGCGTCGCGAAGCCCTCGCGAAATGCGGCGACTTCACCACCCCGGTCCTCTCGTGCGACGTGGCGGTAGCCATCGTTCTCGCTCCCGAGGGACGCGTCTTCGATGCGGGCCGGTCCGGCCAGAACATGATGGTTGCTGCCTGGTCCGACGGTGTCGCCAGCTGCCCGGTCGCTATCTACCGCCAGGACGATGCTCGCGAAACGCTCGGCCTGCCTGCGGGCTACACGGTCGAGATGGTGATTACGATGGGCTACCCCGCCGAAGGCGCAGTGATGAGCCGCGGTAACCGCAGGGTCGACCTCGACGAGATGGTCCACCGGGAGCGCTGGTAGCTCACTCCTTCAGGAGAAGCAGGTCCGTGAAGTAGGGCGAAGGGATCGATTCGCGCAGGGCGCCGATCTCACCGACCGGCTGCCGTTCCGCTGCCTCGGCGCGAAGGTTCACGAACCACCGGTAGTCGCGCTGGATGATCTCCTCCAGTCGCTCAAGTCCGCCCGACCGGGCAAGCCCGTAGGGCCAGAACTCGACCACGACCGGGATACCGGTCTCACGGAGCGTGCTGGCCCCGTCGAGTACGTGGCCGTCGTGCCCCTGGACGTCGATCCAGGCGATCCCGGTCGCGGACAGGTCGATTCGTCCGCTCTCGACTAATGCGTCGAAGGTCGTGGTCGGAACCGTGCGAATGGCCCGCCGATCCTCCAGAAAGTTCCCGGGGGACACTGCCCCGGAGCGGACCCGATGGTCGCCGGAGTTGTCCTCGCTCAGTTCCAGCTCGGCAATCCCATCCCGGTCGGAGAGCGCGATCGCGAGTGGGGCAATGCACCCGCTGAGGTCGTTCGCCCGGATGTTCCGCTCCAGCAGCGCGAAGTTGCCCGGCTCTGGCTCGATTGCGACGGCCGCGGAGGCGAGCCCATCGACGACTGCCTGGATGCAGGTCGTTCCGATGTTCGCTCCGATGTCGACGATAGTTCCCGTGGCCGGGCGTCCCCACCGCTCCAGGAGTGCGTAGGTCCGGTGCAGAATGGCGGCCTCGAAATCGCCGTGCAGGTAGACGTGGCGCCCGAGCACGCGGTCGCGGGTGGAGACGTGAAAGACCGCCGAGCCGTGCGCCGCGCGCAGGGTCGGCAGCAAGAAGCCTGCTGCCCGGAACACAGTGCTCCGATAGCGGGTCCCCCTTGGCATCACTTCGACCTCACCGCCGAAGCATAAAGCCGCCCATCCCGTCGTAAAGCGCGACTAACGTCCGGGGGCTCTGGCGCAACGTACGCTTGAATGACCGCGGGTCCACGCGGACCGAGAGTGCCGGGGGTTCACGCGCATGTTCCTGTTCGCTGGCCTCATCCGACGCGTCGTCCTTCTCCTTGTTGTCCTCGCCGTCGCCGGTGGGGCGGCGTGGTGGTTCTTCATCCGTTCCGACGCCAGCATCAAGACGGCGGCACCGGCCATCCCGGCAGACGTTGCCCGGACCGCTGCGTCGTCGACATCCGACCCGAACAGCCAGAAGTTCGTGATCGTGCCGCAGATCAGCGGCATCTCCGATACGACGCAGGCTGCCTACTTCGCGAACGAGAAGCTGGCCTCCCTGCCGCTACCTTCCACCGCCGAGGGGACCACGACGAATGTCCAGGGCGAAATCCACCTGACTCCGACCGGGCTCGACCCTTCCCTGCCGACGAAGATCACGATCGGCCTCACTAGCCTGAAGTCTGACTCGTCGCAACGCGATGGCCAGGTTCAGCGTTACCTCCAGACCTCGCAATACCCGACGGCGACGTTCACGGCCACGAAGCTGACGGGATTCCCGGCTGCCTTCACACCTGGTCAGCCTGCCCAGATGCAGATGACGGGCACGCTCGACGTTCACGGCGTCCAGAAGGAGGTCACCTGGGACGTGAAAGCGAACAAGTCAGGCAACGTCCTGACCGGTCTCGCGACGTTGAAGGTCAACTTCGGTGACTTCGGCCTTCAGGTGCCTAACATCGCGGGCATCGTCACTGTTCAGGATGGGCTGACCCTGCAGGTGACGATCGTCGCCCAGGCTTCCTAGCGCGGGGCATGCTGCGCTCGACCGGCTCTTCGGCAGGTCACTACCCGATAGTCCCGGCCCCCCGGAGACTCGCAATCGTCTTCTCGTCGTAACCGATGCCCTTGAGCACCTCGTCCGTATGTTGGCCAACGAGCGGAGCTGTGCCGCGCACGCGCCCCGGGGTGTCGCTCAGCTTCGGCCCGATGCCGATCTGCTTCACCTTGCCCACGGGCGAATCGACCTCGACCACCATGCCCCGTGCGAGGTTATGGGGGTTGGTGACGACGTTCTCCATTTCCAGCACCGGCGTGGCGCAGATGTCGAACTTCGACATGATTTCCATCCACTCGTCAGCGGTCTTCGTCTTGAAGATCGCCGTCCACTTCGCCTGCATCTCAGGATGCGCGGCAGCGTCGTGCTGGCGTCCCAGAAACTCCTCGGTGCCAACGACACGGCAGAGCGCCTCAAAGAAGTGCGGCTCGATGCTCCCGATCGAGAACCAGCGGCCATCGCTGCACTGGTAGGTGTTGTACCAGGGCATGGCCCCGTTCAGCATCGATTCGCCCGGGCGGATTGGGCGACCGTTCGAGAAGAAGCCGCTAAACGCACTCGTCATCAGCGAAAGGACGCCGTCGCTCATCCCGATGTCGATATCCTGTCCGCGCCCGGTGCGCTCGCGGGCGATGATCGCCATGCAGATCGCGAAAGCGGCGGTGAGCCCGCCTCCGGCGAAGTCGGCCACTACGTTCACGGGAATCGCCGGGGGTGTCCC
>DATCGT010000214.1:0-5113 GCA_036508775.1 Tepidiformaceae bacterium
ACCCTCGATTCCGGTAGACTCGTACAGTGCGCATCGGACTGATTTCAGATACCCACATCCCTGAGTCCCGCCCCGAACTGTGGCCCCACGTCTATGAGGCCTTCCGGGGCGTGGACTGCATCCTCCACGCGGGCGACATCCACGACATGACCGTCATCGACCTTCTCAGCGAAGTCGCCACAACATACGTGGCGCGCGGAAACGGTGACGACGGGTCAGGCGGCCGCCCGGTCCTCCCCGAAGACCCGCGCCTCAAGCCGGCCTGGGTGCTCGAGCTCGGCGGCCTGCGATTTGGCCTCGTCCACGACCTCCCGATTCCCCAGTACTCGCCTCACCACACGCTTGAACATGCCATGGAGCGCCACTTCGGGATGACCGACCTCGACGTGCTCGTCTACGGCGACACGCACGTGGAATCGATCGACGAGATCAACGGCAAGCTCTGCATCAACCCGGGCTCTCCGACCTACCCGCACAACCTAGACACCCAGTTCGGGACGATCGGCTTTCTCGACATCATCGATGGGAAGCCGCAGGCCTCGATCTGGCAGATCAACGAGAGGGGGATCGAGCCGTTCAACTGGAGCAAATGGAAGCGCCCCTGGTAGGCGCCCCAGTCAGGCCGATGGCGGCAGGGCGTTCGCGCGCCGGCGTCGAAGCCACTTCAGGTTGATTTCCTTGCCGCCCGACGACACCTCTCGTCGCTGGAAGCTCCAGGCCGCGAGCGCAAGGAACACCCCGGCTATCAGCAACATCGCAATTGCGCGCAGCCAGTCGAAGCCACTGATGAGGATGCGAGACGAGTCCGCCCAGTAGAACGGCGAAATCTTCCGCGGCTGGTCAAGCACGCCGACCAACGCGCCAATCGTATTCAGGAAGAAAGTGACCACCACCACGCCGCCGGACGTTAACGCCGCCGCCGACCGTGTCGGGAGCGCGGCGCTACACCAGAGGGCCAGGCAGAGGAACAACAGGGAAATCGGGATGATGTTCACCGTCGTGGCAAGAAGGCTCGTCCAGCCGAGATCGAAGTCGGTTAGCAGCATCATTGCGACCATCAACGGGTATGGCACCAGTATCACCAGCGTGATCAGCAAGGACAGCGCACCCGCCTTCTGGAGGAGGAGCCGCTTCCGAGAGACCGGCTGTGCCAGGAGGAACTCGAGCGTCCCGGCCGCCTCCTCGCCCGCAATCGCCGCAGTCCCCGCAATGATCGCGACAACGATGACGAGGAGCGGGATCCACGAGAAGTACTCGGCCGTAATAAAGCCCGGTGGAGACGCAATCGATGTCGCCTCGCCGATAAGCGCCTTGAAGGCATCCGGCATCTGGAAGTCCTGGAGTTGCTTCGAGTAGGACGGGTAGATCAGCAGGTCGAGCACCCCGATGAGCGCGGACGTAACCGCGACCGAAATACCTGCCCCGGCGTGGTCGCGTAGCGTCTTCCAGAGGATGGAGTAGCGCTTCATGCGCCAGGCTCCGGGCCCGACTCGTAGTACGCCAGCAGGATGTCTTCGAGCCCGGGCTGCTCGGTATGCAGATCGATGACGTGGTAGCACGCAAGCTTCTTGAGTAGCCGGTCGATGTCGCCAACGGCCTCCAGGTGGACCGTCGACGCGTGACGTTCGATCTCGCGCACGCCGGGTAACACGAACTCCTCCGGCGGCGGAACGGCATCGGCGAAGCTCACCTCGATCCGGCGCAGCGCGCGTTCCTTCAACGCCGCAACCGGCTCGACGGCAACCAGGTGCCCAGCGCGAAGAATCCCGACCCGACCACAGACCTGTTCGACCTCGCTCATGACGTGAGAGGAAAAGAACACGGTCGCCCCCCGCGCTGCCTCCTCACGCAGGATCTGCCAGGCGGCATGCTGGACGATGGGGTCGAGGCCCGAGGTCGGCTCGTCGAGCAGGAGCAGCGGCGGCCGGGCGAGCAGGGCCAGTACGAGCCCCAGCTTCTGGCGATTCCCCTTGGAATAGCTGCCAGCGTGCTTCGTGAGGTCGAGGTCGAGCCGCTCCGCCAGTTCCCGGACGTAGCCCTGGTCGACGGGAGAAGGCCGCATGGATCCGATGAGTTCGACGGTCTGGTGGCCCGTGAGGCCCGGGTACAGGCGCAGGTCGCCGGGAAGGTAGCCCAGCCGGGCCCGGACTTCGAGCGACTGCCCCTGGCAATCCAGTCCAAGCACGGAGGCGCGCCCCGCGGTCGGCCGAATCAGGTCAAGAAGCAGGCGGATTGTCGTGCTCTTGCCCGCACCGTTCGGTCCCAGGAAGCCGAACACTTCTCCCTGCTCAATCCGGAGGTCGAGGCCGTCGAGGGCGCGCGTGCTCCCGAATGTCTTCGAGAGCCGCTCAGTCAGCAGGGCCGGTACCGTCGCCGCATTTACCACGCGAGCGAATCGTAGCCCGCCCCTCCGCCGAAGGCGACGGCGGACCGGACGGGATTCGCGGTCCCGCCCGGCCTAATCGCTGCGCGGAGCGAGCGGCCAGCGACGCCGCCAGAGGTACGACAGTGCCCCGCATGCCACACCGACGTTCAGCGACTCCACCCTAGGATCCATAGGGAGCGCGACATGGAAGTCGCTCTCCCGGAGGAGGAGTTGCCCCACCCCTTCGCCTTCGCTTCCCATGATCAGCGCCGTCCGGGCGGGCCAGTCGAACTCGGTCGCGGAGGTGGAGCCCTCACCCGCGTCGGCCGCCACAATCCAGTAGCCCGCGTCCTTCAGAGTCCGGATCGCCATCGCCAGGTTCTGGGGCGTAGCGACCGGCGCCACGAAGCTGACCCCGCTGCTGGCACGATGAACGCCCGGCGTCAGCAGGACGCCCCGGCGGGGCGGAAGCACGACTGCATCGACACCCACCGCCACTGCCGTCCGCAATACCGCTCCCAGGTTCTGCGGGTCTGTAACCCGGTCGAGGAGCAGCACCAGCGACGCTGTGGCCGCCTCCCGCGCGACCTGCGCAAGGTCAACCGGTTCGATCGTCTTGAGGCGAACGAGAATACCCTGGTGCACGCCGAACGCGGTGAGTTCGTCCAGCCGGGGGCCGGTCACAGCCTGGACGGCGATCCCCTCTTCCCGTGCCCGGTCGACCAGGTCGAAGACGCGCCGGTTCTTCGTCTCCTCGAGATAGCTGAGTGAACGGACGAGGCCCGCACTGAGGGCCATCGCACACGGGTTAATTCCGAAGGCTAGGTCGTCGGGAGTGGCGTTCGGTTTGGGCCGGAGACGGGGCACGTTGCGTCCTGGGTTCTGGAGTCCTTTTCCAGAGTCTACCCCGTGGCATCCGCTCGAGCCTCGCGCGCCTCGCAAAGGACCTTCCGCCGCCTCTTGGACGCAAGAGCCGCTATTATCGGTCTGGCGGCTGGATAAGCTCACAGTGCCAGGGAGGACGCGTGGGGAAGAGGGGGATCGCCTTCGTCCTGCTGTGCGCATTCGCTCTGCTTTCGAATGCGCCTCTCGCCGCTTCAGCCGGCCCGCCCGATCCTGCTGACACCGGCTCTGTCATCGTCAAATACGAGCCCACGGCCGCCGCGCAGGCGCTGCAGGCCGACGGTGGCCAACCCTCCCTCGCGGACATGGGCTACCGCACCCTGCAGGTACCACCCGGGATGAGCCGCACAGAATTCATGGATGCGATGCGGAACGCCCCCGGGGTCGTGTCCGTCGAAGCTGACGCGCCCGTCTACGCCGCCGCGACGCCGGACGACGTCTACTACCCGGGTACCCAGTCTGCTTATATGAATCTGATCGGGGCCCCGGCCGCGTGGGACCTCACGACCGGCAGTCACAGCATCGTCGTGGCGGTGCTCGACTCCGGCACGGACCTCGCCCACCCCGATCTCTCGGGCCGGCTCTGGGAGAACGCGAACGATAGCAGCAGTAACGGGATCGACAACGATGGCAACGGTTGTATCAACGACCAGTACGGCTGCCGCTTCATCAACCTGACCGCCGAGCGACGCTCCGCCTGCGGATACACGAGTTCGGCGCCGACCGGCGCGGTTCTCGATGACCACGGCAAGCCGGGGTCGGTAAATCACTCACACGGGACGCTCGTCGCAGGCATCCTCGGCGCCGAGGGCGACAACGGGATTGGGACCACCGGGGTCGCCTGGGACATTCGAATCATGACTGTGAAGGTGCTCGATTGCGGCCTGCCTTCAGACGGTGGCGAACCGGGCGGCGACATCTCCAACGTCGCCCAGGGGATCGACTACGCCCACCGCATGGGCGCCAACGTGATTAGCCTCAGCCTCGCCAGCCGTTCCGGTGACCTCTCCGCCGACACGAGCATCCTCCGCGACGCTCTGCAGGCCACCAGGGATGCGGGGGTCATCGTCGTGGCCGCCGCCGGCAACCACTCGCCCGGTGATTCCCAGGTCGCGCCCGGGTACCCGGCGGCCTATACGCAGTATCCGAACCTCGTCGCGGTGGGCGCAGCGGACAACCTCAACGGTGACATTTGGGCGAACTACTCCAACTACGGTCCGACGATCGCGTTGGCCGCGCCGGGCAACAACCTTGCGGGGCCGATTCGAACTGACCTCGGTTTCGCCAACCCCTACGGTCTCGCGGGCCCCGGGACAAGTTTCGCCACGCCGCTCGTCTCCGGCATGTTCGCATTGATGATGTCCCGGAATCCGCGACTCTCGGCAGCCGATTACATCCAGATCGCGAAGACGACCGCCACGGCCGCACCAGCTGGCCCGCCCAACTGGGCCGGGGCCGGCATCATCAACATCGGGGCCGCTGTGGCCCGGATACCGATGACCGTAAGCGGCAGTGCGCTGAAGGACTGGAAGGATACCCCGTCCGGCACCCTTGTGACCGCCCTCGTCGACGGCCAGCTCTGCGGGATGGCCACGACCACCCAGCTCTCCGGGCTTTCGAGCTACACCATCAGGATCCCGAGCGCCGCCGAGCAGCCCGGCTGTGGTGCGCCAGGCAAGACCGTGCAGGTCACCGTGGCTGGCGAGCCCGCATTCCCGGCACCGACATGGGGAGGACAGAACGCCAGCCTGGGCATCGTCAACTGGGACATCAGCAGCATTTCGCTGCCTCCCGGCTCCGTCGTGCCCCAGGTTCTCGGCGGAGGCTGGAGCCAGCTGGCCCACC
>DATCGT010000215.1:0-6303 GCA_036508775.1 Tepidiformaceae bacterium
TGTGGTCGAGATCATCGAACCCGACGACACCTCCTCGACCACGCTCGGCATGAACCTGATGGATGCACGGAATCGCGGCGTGGCAGTTGAGACAGGCCTCCGCCAGGGGCGCCTCGAAGCCGAGTGGTTGCGACCGTTCTGGGTTTGAAGTGCCGAGCGTCTTCCGGGACGCCGACATGGCGAAATTCCGGTGCCGAGAGGCGCAGCAGGCGCGGGAACGTTACTATTCCCGCACTACGAGTTTTGAGGGTTAAGCAATGAAATTGGATGACGTGAAACTGATCGGCGTTGTGGGCGGCGGCGTGATGGGTGGTGGAATCGCCCAGTCCTACGCGGTCGCGGGCTTCAACGTGATCGTGCAGGACATCAACGACGAGGCCATCGAGAAGACCAGGCAGGCAATGTTCGAGGGCAAGTGGAGCATCAAGCGCTCCGTCGAGGTCGGCAAGCTCAAGTTCGACGACTGCGTGGCGGCGATGAACCGGGTCCGCCTCACCACGAAGCAGCAGGACCTCAAGGACTGCGACATCATCGTCGAAGCAGTCCCCGAGAAGCTCGACCTGAAGCAGCAGGTCTTCAAGACGCTGGATGGCATCGTGAAGCCGGAGGCGATCTTCGCCTCGAACACCTCGGGCTTCGTGATCCAGGAAGTGGCCCAGGATGTCTCAGAGTCGCGCAAGACGCGGTTCGTCGGCATGCACTATTCCAACCCCGTCACGACCATGCGCATGTGTGAAGTCATCTACACGCCGCAGTCGGCCGACGAGAATGTTCAGGCCATCCGCGACCTCGCGGAGAAGTCGGGCAAGGTTGTCTCGATGGTGAAGGACACCCCGGGCACCTACGGCTTCCTCCTCAATCGCATCTTTGCGGCCGCCGCCCGGGAAGCCCGCGCGATTGCCGAAGCTGGCATCGCGACCCGCGAAGACATCGACAAGGCAATGATCACCGGGCGCAACTGGCCGGCCGGCTTCTTCGGCAGCCGGGGCGGTATCGGCAAGGAGTGGTAGTCAAGGTCTGACCACCGCGTAAAGAGAATCGAAGGGGCTCCCCATGGGGAGCCCCTTCTTGCTGGCGAAGGCTCGGCCCGAGCCCCGAAGATAGAGTTGCATGCGCAGCACCCTTCGAGCTGAGTTCTTCAAGACCGTTCGCCGACCGATGACGTACATCCTCCTCGGGACGCTCGCGGCACTCATCTCCGTGTACTACCTGCTGTTGTGGCTGCGGATCCAGCAAGGGCCGGGCAATCGCCGTCGCTCGATCGCCCACTGGCTCGCCCTCAAGCATGGGATGTCATTCGAAACGGCCGTGCCCTACGCGCTTCAGCTTGAGCGGTTCTTCGTCACGTTGATCTGCGTCATCTTCGTCGCCGCGATGCTCTCCAACGAGTACGACTGGCGCACCGCAGCGCTCGCCATGAGTCGGGGTGTGCGCCGCTACCACTTCATCGCTTCGAAGGCGATCGTGGCGGTGTTGTTCACCGTCACCGCCGTCCTGGTGGGTTTCAGCGTTGGGCTGGCCTTTAGCGCGTGGTTTAGCCACGTCTACCACCTGCCATATGGGGCGCTGGACGCAGCCCGGCTCGGAGATGCTTTCGCGAGCATCGCGCGAACGACATTCGTTGTCCTGCCCTTTGTTGCGATGGCCCTCTTCTTCAGTACGGTGTGGCGTTCGACCCCTCAAGCGGCGGGGTTTGCTCTCGGGTTCTTCTTCCTCGAGTCGCTCTTCACGGGCGTGCTCGACACGGCCACCGGATTCCTCTCTCACGTTCCGGAGGCCCTCGTCAACGCGAACGCGCTCTCCGTCATGGGAGCCAACGGCCTCGTCCCGGATAACTCGCTGACAGGCCCGTTCGGGCTGGTGGCTGGCGGGGGCGGCAGCGTGGTTCCCGTGTGGCGCGCGGCGGGCGTGCTGGTGCTGTGGATAGTGGCGTTCGGCAGCATCGCCTTCTGGCGATTCCGGCGTCGCGACCTGGGCGATTAGAGGGGGCGCGTGACGCTCTTCATGCCGCCCCGTCAGGGGCTTTCACGCGCGAAATGCCGAAAGTCTGGGCGAGGATGAAGAGCAGTGTCGACCAGACGCCGCCGATGACGAGGACGAACCCGACCTTCGCCCAGAACTTGAAGGTCAGGATGTCCTGCTTCGCTTCCAAAAGGCCCGGCACGAAGTTGGGGTTGGCTGGCAGGTCGAGCGAAGCTTCCGTCGCGTCGCAGAGGCCCTGTCCCGAGAATTGGACGACCATCGTCCCGGGATCTGGCGTTGTTGGGCGGTAAACGAACTGGGCGCTGCCATCCGCGCCGGTTGTCGCGGTGCCCACCTCCATCAGCCCGCTCGTTCCCGCGAACTGCCCTTTGAGGAGCAGCGTCAACGCCGCTTTCGCCACCGGCGCGCCGTCGCTGTCGTCAGCTTGCCGAGGATCGACACATGGTCGCCCTGGGTGACGACGCCAGCCGATGTGAACTTCGTTGGAGTGAGGGATGTGCCTGGAGTCCCACTGCTGCTGGTGGGTGTCACCTTCAAGGTGCCGTTCTGCAGCGAGGAGTGGACATCACACTCGATGTTGCAGGCGAAGCCGAAGCTCCCGCTCTTGGTCGCGACGAATTTGAGCGTCGCCCGGGTGTTGTTCCTGTCGATCTTGTCCGAAGCGAGGTTGTACCCGCTGAGCTGGATGATGTGTTCGTCGCCGTGGTGTTGAGTCTCGGCCCAGACGAACGTCAACTCCACAGAGGCGCCCTGCGTGACCGTGACTGTCGCCGGGTCGAAGCCGTTGTCGGTGACGGACACGGTGATCTGAACCGGCTGGTCATCTGCCAGGGCCGCACTGGGAGGAATCAGCCACACCGTGCCGAGCAGAGCAAACAACAGGAGCAAGACCGATCGACTCGGCCAGCACATGGGGATTCTTCATGGTCGTACTCCTCGGGCGGCGTAGAGCGCCTTGCGGTGTTCAGGACCGCTAATGTGCGGGGAACCGTGGCCAACGTGGCGCTGTCAGGGGATCGAGCCGATGCGCGTTCCGTCCGCGTAGATGACGGACTGGAGTTCGAACCTGACTTGCAGGCGCTCAGTTGGCGTTTCGCCGAGCAGTTTGTCGTCGTTGTCGAACCGGTTGAGCACGAAACTGTGGTCAAAATCGGTAGGCGTTGCCCCTGCCTCGATGGGCCTGTCCCAGGTCAGCGGGACCTGCTTGATCGTGCGACCCGCCAGGTCGGTGAAGGTCACAAGGCCACTGAATGCCCGGATGTCCCGCTTGCCGATGTTCTTGCACTCGAATGTCGTCGCGAGGGCGGCGTTATTGAGCCGGCGACCAACGTCTGAAGGGGTCACACTCGCTGACGTGGCTGTTACGACCAGCGTTTCAGCCGCGCGCTCCAGATCGGACTTCGCCGGCGCCGCGACCGCGGTCCCCGCAGGAGTTGTCGCGGTCGTTGAACTACAGGCCGTGGCGACACAGGCCGTCGCCATCAAGAACCCGGCGAGTATGAAACGCCTCATCGCTTCACCGTCCGCCGCGTCCGACTCGCGTTACAGATTTGTGCGCTCCCGCCATGGACACAACCGCTCACCATTTCTGGGCCTCCGAGCCGCCAGGCTCGGCTCATTTTTGCGCCGGGGCGTCGACTCGCCTGCGGCCTACGTGGTCCATTAAGCGGGGACCTTTCGGCCCTAGGTGTTTCTACGTGGAGCTGAGTGCGTACTAATACCTGACAAGCATCGCCTGGCCCCGGCGGCCCGATGCCGCACAGATATGCGACCAACGGTCGACTTCGCTGAGACGCATGGCCCCCGCGATCGGTTGGTGCCGGTAAGACAATACCAGTGGATGGGTTCGCCCTGATGGAGGCGCAGGATGCTGCGTTTCAGAAGGCAATCACTGGTCCTGTCACTCGCGCTCATGCCGTTCCTGCTCCCCGGCCACGTCGTGACCGCGCAGCAGGGGAATGGACCGCTCACTCTCCCGGGCGCGTTCGTCCAGCTCCGGGGGACGGGCGACAACTCTTCCACTTCGGTTGGAATTGTCCCTGGAACGTCCAGCGATTCCGAAGCGACCACTTCCCAGGGGATGACGTTCGACGTCACCTATCGCGGGTTCACGGCGGAAGCGGAGGCGGCCTTCCGGCACGCCGTCGCCATCTGGTCAGGCAAGCTCACGTCGCCCGTTGCCGTGAGCATCGACGCCACGTGGACGGATCTCGGGGCCGGCATCGCGGGCGAAGCTGCCGCGTCGAGCTTCGTCAGGGACTTTCCTAACGCGCCGCGAGCCGGGACGTACTACCCCGTGGCCCTCGCGAGCAGCCTTGCCGGCACGAAGCTCAACTCCGACCAGCCGGACATCGTCGCCGAGTTGAACAGTGCCTTCGACTGGTACGTTGGCACCGATGGAAAGTGCCCCCCAGGAGAAACCGATCTCGTTTCTGTAGTCCTGCATGAGCTGGGCCACGGGCTGGGATTCACAGTGCCGGCGCAGGTCTCAGAGGGTGTCGGAGCATTCGGCAGCCCTGGGGCTCCGGCCAGGTTCGTGTTCGGCACCTTAATTGTCACCGGCTCCGGTCGACCCCTTACCGCTGACTTCGGGAACCCTTCGTCCGCCCTGGGTATCCAGTTCACCGGGAATGACCTGTTTCTCGACGGCATCAACACCGTCGCTGCCGCCGGAGGGAGCAGGGCCCGGCTCTACGCTCCTTCCGAGTGGCGAATCGGCACGAGCATTACACATCTCGATGAGGCGCGGTATCCGGCCGGGGACGTAAATTCACTGATGACTCCGTTCCTGGGCTGGGCCGAATCGATCCACGATCCGGGCCCGATCATGATGGGGCTCTTGCAGGACCTGGGCTGGAAGCTTCCCGGCAACCTGCCGGATACCCCGGCCGGGGGCGCGTTCCGCGTACCCGCGGGGCCTCTGGATATCAGCGTAGTCCTCGACGCGGCCATGCCTGGTGGCAACCGGCAGGAACGCCGGCAGCGCGTGGCCTTCGCCTGGATTTCGAACGACGCTGTGCACCATAGGGGTGGTGACCCGCCCTCTGGCGGAAGCTGCCGCTCGCAACTTCCCCGCTCGTGAGGAGGTCAGGTAGCAAGAAGGCCCCTGATGGGGGCCTCGTCGGATTTGCCACATTCGAGGAAGTTGGTGGAGCTGGAGGGATTCGAACCCTCTACCTCAACACTGCCAGTGTTGATCCGGGGCTGTCAGGCTCTGTCATGGACTGTCAGAACATGCCGGTTCTGAATCTACGCGGCGACATAACAGGTATGGGGCTGATGGCGGCTGACGACGAATGTCAGGCCGTTTTGTCGTCAAATTGTCGTCAAACGGGCCCCTTGGTGACGGGCGATGGACGGGGAGATGATGCCCCGACCGCCTTGTGGCGAGGGCGAGCCTGCTCGGGGTCGCCAAAACCCGCTGCTTTACGTAACGCGCTGCAAGGCGGGTTTTCGTTTGCCGCTGCCTTACGACTTGCGACGGCACTCTGCTGCCGCGAATGGGTGAAGCTCCACATCATGTGCGGCACCCTGACTCACGTGGTCACGAGCGTCGAAATCAGCGGGTGGACGGCTCACGACACGAACTACTTCAGCCGCTCCTTGAGGACACCGCGACCCGTTTTGCCATCGCCGAGGTTTCGGCTGACAAGGCGTACCTCAGCAAGTCCAACTTGACGGCGGTTGAGGCCGTCGGCGCTACCCCGTTCGTGCCCTTCAAGACGAACACGATCCCCGCACAGAGCAGCCTGTTCAAGGGCGGGGACTCGGCATGGACGCGCATGTACCACTACTTCGCCTACAACCGCGAAGAGTTCCTGAATCACTACCACCGGCGCTCCAACGTCGAGACGGTGTTCAGCATGATTAAGTCGAAGTTCGGGGACTCGATCCGCAGCAAAGATGACGTGGCGCAGGTCAACGAAGTCCTGTGCAAGGTCCTCTGCCACAACCTGAGCGTGCTCATTCATTGCGCGCACGCCTTCGGGATCGACCCGGCTTTTTGTGCAGGATCGTCGGTTGCACAAGAAGTCCCCGCGTAAAGGGGGTTTCTGTGCAAGGCCGCATGCTAGTATCAAATAGAACGTTTGTTCTATACTTCAAGACCCGATGAACGTTATCTGCGCCATCGTCCCAGGCTTCCTGATCGCCCTTGCCCGGCGAGAGAACCCATTGTTGAGAAGACACCCGGTCATCATCGGGCGCAGCAGCGAGACACGTGGGTCCACCCTTGCTTGCTCAAACGACGCTGCTCAAGCCGGCGTACAGGTGGGAATGCCGATTACTCGCGCGCTCGTTCTGTGCCCATCGGCCGCGGTG
>DATCGT010000216.1:0-4003 GCA_036508775.1 Tepidiformaceae bacterium
CGCCACGATCTGCGAGAACTCGAGCACCCGGATGCCCGCCAGCGCCCCGCTCATCGCACGCCCCCTGATCCAACTGGAACCCTCATCGCCTGTCCCCCGGCAACCGACGGTTGCCGCGCCCATTCTGACGAATCGGGGTGCGGTCGAACAGACCCCCGCTCTAGGAGCGCTGATCGCGGGCTTCACCGGCCATTCGCAACCGGCGCACCACGGCGCCTCTACGCGTCACGCTGCGTCAACAGTCGCTCGGCATCTGGAACCGCGCCCGCTGCCAACCACGCGACTACACCCTCTTGAGCCAAGCCCGGATTCGCCCAATGGATTTGACGCAATTCACCGCAAGTCGTTGAGGCTCTTTGAAACAGTTTTCTTGCGGCCTCATCGAGTGAAACTACGGTTCGATCTGTGAATATAGCCATCTGGACCAGATAGAAGTCCTTGTCTGCTGCGTCGGAATCATCTCGGCTGGGAAAACAGGCGAGCACTCGCGCCTTCAGAGGGTCGGGATCTAGGACCTCGACCCGCAGGACCTTCCTCTTCCCATACATACTGTTTAGCCACGTATGTGCGAAGGTCGACCGATGCCTCCGCCACTCAACTTTCTACTCGGCACTAATCGCCAGCGAATGGCCCGCTTCGAGCATCGTAAGGAGCACATTACGGCAGTCTTTACTCCGCCCATGTGGCGCATGCTCGCCGCCGGCTGCGCTGCACACAGAGGTGTCAAGTACAAGCGTCATCGCCACAGTGAAGGCTAGGCTTTCTTCGCAAATGCCGTGTCGGCGGCGTCCATATATTCCGCCTGGGCCGTAAGTGCGACGTCATCGAAGTCCTGAGGCCATTCCCCAAAGGCTCCGGTCTCCGGTCTCATCCATGTCGTGCGAAGACACCGAAGTCGCCCCGCGGTCGTTGCGTCGAAACCAATGGAGTTTGACCTCGGCAGGCGAAAGGTATCCCTCAGCAACTCTCTTTTGGATTCCCAGCAAGAGGAGGCTGCTGTGAGTTTCTGCGATGACACGTACGCCGCGCTTGGCTGCGTCAGCCAACACCTCTCCCATTGCCACTTGGGCCCTCGGGTGAAGATGAATCTCCGGCTGTTCTAGGTAGACGAGTTGCCCCCGACGCGCTGTGTGCAAAGCAACAAGTACCGGCAGGGTTTGCGAAACCCCGACGCCAACGTCTGCAAGACTGACCAGGTCGTAGGCCCCCCCGCGGGTTGAATGGGGAAGTCTTCCGACCATGACTTGGACTTGCGATTCGTTCACAGCTTGCGCCGTTGTTCAGCGACAATTAGATTGGCCGGTGACGACAATTAGAATGGCCGGTTGAGAACCTCGTGCGACGTCGAGGAAGCAAGGTGGTCTCCGATGAGGAGGCGCCATTGCAGAAGGACGCCGAGGTACTGGTTTTGAGACGTGAACGTGGCAAAGGGAAGACCCAGGAACAGGCAGCAGCGCGGGCGGGAATGAGCGTTCGCACCGCTCGGCGGTACGAGCAGGTGGGCACCCTCCCCAGCGAAAGCCAGCAGCTGCGGAGCTACCGGACCCGGTTCAACCCGTTCAGCGACGACTGGCCGTGGATCACCGAGAGTCTGACCACCGATGGAGCGCTGCAGACCAGCACGCTGTTCGGTCTCCTCTGCGAGCGAGCGCCGGGGCGCTACCAGGAGGGCCAGCTTCGCACCCTGCAGCGGCAGGTCTCAGTCTGGCGGATGCAGCATGGGCCGTTGCTCGAGGTGATGTTCCCCCAGATTCATACGCCGGGCCGCGCGGCACAATCTGACTTCACCCACATGAGCGACCTGCAGGTGACCATCGCTGGGATCGCCTTCCCTCACATGGTCTATCACCTGATGTTCCCGTATTCGAACGTGGAGGCCGTGCACGTGTGCCTCTCGGAGACCTTCGAGGCGCTGGCCGAGGGCTTCGAAGCCTGTATCTGGGAGCTGGGAGGGGTGCCCGAACAGCATCGCACCGACCATCTGAGCGCTGCGATCAGGCCACTGGACGCCGAGGGGCACGCCGAGGCCACCGCTCGGTACAAGGCGCTTATGGCCCATTACGGCGTCGAGCCCACGACCAACAACGCCGGTGTCGCGCATGAAAACGGCGACGTGGAGCAATCGCACCACCGCTTCAAGGTCGCCGTCGACCAGGCGCTTCGCATTCGAGGCAGCCGCGACTTCCCCAGCCGAGCCGCCTACCTCCGCTACCTGCACGACCTGGTGCGCCGGCGCAATCTCACCCGTCAGAGCCGCTGGCAGGAAGAGCAACGAGTGCTTCGCCCTCTTCCCGTCCGACAACTCAAACTCTGTCGCGAGCTACGCGTGGTCGTTACGCCATTCAGCACCATCCGGGTGCTGCGCAACACCTACTCGGTTCCGTCACGCCTCATCGGACGTACCGTGACGGTGCGCATTCGCTCCGAAACTGTCGACCTCGCGCGCGGGGCGACCAACCTCCTGACGATGCCCAGGCTCATGGGCGAAGGCAAGCACTACATCGACTACCGTCACGTCATCTGGTCGTTGGTGCGCAAGCCCGGTGCCTTTGCCGGCTACCGCTATCGCGACGAGCTCTTTCCCGGTCTCGCCTTCCGTGCCGCCTACGACGCCCTCGTACGTGACGTTCCAGCCCGGGCAGATCGCGAGTATCTGCGTATCCTCCATCTCGCAGCCTCGACCTCTGAAGCCGATGTCGAAGCTGCGCTCCGGTTGGTCGCGGAGTCACGCCAGACACCGACCTTCGATGCTGTGCGTCAGCTCGTCCGGGACCCGGGGCCGCCAGTCATTCCGAAGCTGACTACCCCAGAGGTGAACCTGACTGTTTACGATCGTTTGCTTGTCGGCGGTACCCGGCATGCCTGAACGCACACGTGGCGAAACGGCGACGGTCGATCGGCAGGCCAAGCTGGCAGCGATGCTCCACGGTCTCAAGCTGCCGGCGATCGCGGACACCTTTGGCGATATGGCGCTCAAGGCGGCGAAAGCCAACATGACGCACGAGGCGTTCCTTTATGAGTTGGTGCAGGCGGAATGCAATCAGCGCGATGGGAACCGGATCGCTCGCCTGCGCCGGCAGTCAGGTTTGCCCCTGGAGAAGACGTTCGACCAGCTTGAGCTTGGCCGCTTCCCTGCGCCGATTCAGCTTCAGGTCGAGCGATTGCGCAGCGGCGCGTTCCTGGCCCAGGCGGTCAACATCGTGGCCGCGGGGAAGCCGGGGGTAGGCAAGAGTCACCTCATCGCGGCGATCGGCCACGAACTCATCCAGCGTGGCTATCCGGTCTTGTGGACCTCAACGGCCAGCCTGGTCCAACGCCTCCTTGTCGCCAAGCGTGAGCTCCGGCTGCCCCAGATGCTGGCTCAGCTGGACCGCTTCGCCCTCCTGGTGCTCGACGACATCGGGTACGTGCAGCACGACCGGGACGAAATGGAGGTGCTCTTCACGCTGCTTGCCGAGCGCTACGAGCGCCGCAGTGTGGCGATCACCACCAATCTGCTGTTCTCGGAGTGGGACCGCATCTTTAAGGACCCGATGACGACCATGGCGGCGATCGACCGGGTGGTACACCACTCGGTGATCCTCGACCTCATGGGGGACATGGAGAGCTATCGCGCCAGGGAGGCTATCGAGCAGCAACTAACCGCAGCAACACCCACCGAACCGTAGATCCAGGGGAGATCTGACTGACCGTCGCACGGGGCCCCGACCGGCCATTCTAATTGTCGTCACCGGCCAATCTAATTGACGCCCATCAGCCGTCACCTTCCACGTCAAACCCAAGATCTCCAAGTCGTGCCTCAATGCGGCTAACGACTTTTCAGCGTGATCGTCTTGCCAGCGGGCTATAACGCTGGCGGTGTAGTTCTCAAAGGTACCTGGAAAGGTCTGCCCCACTGCCGTGGTCGGATAGGTACGCTCAGGGTTACCGCGCAGCCCAGGCAGGTGGATCACTTCGCGAATCGCACGTTCGAAGTAATCCGTGATCAGCGTCTGTGGTAATG
>DATCGT010000217.1:0-4319 GCA_036508775.1 Tepidiformaceae bacterium
GGACACCAATACCGTGGTGGAGCTGGCCGGACTGCTCGTCGAGCAGCAGCGGCGCGCCATGTTCATGGCCCTGACGAAGCTGGAGCGCACCAACGGCTGGGTCGAGTACCTGGCGATCATCCATCCCGGCACCCGTCGCACCGCCACCAAATACGCGGCCCCGGGCGGAGAACGCATCGCAATCTCGGTCACCCTGTCCTCGGTGCCGCTCACGGTGATGAGCGCCCACCTCGACCCGCACACGGTTGCGGCCCGGGAAGTCGAGGCCGAGGGGCTGCTCGCCACCCTCCCCGTCGCCAGCGCCGCGATCATCTGCGGCGGGCTAAATGCGGCGAAGGACGGCGGCCTGCCCTCGCCGTTCCGCGAAAGGCTGGCGACTCTCGCCCCGGATCTCGCTGGCCCGGCCACCTTCCCCACCGCCCTTCGCGCCGAAAAGGACGCCCCGGCTGTGCGCGACTACATCGTCGGAACCGGCGTGAAGACGATCGCCTCCGGCCTCATCGGGCTGGAACCGGTTGGCGGCATCGTTCCGAGCGACCACGCCGGCGTCTGGGCCGACATCTCGATCGACTGACCGGCACCGGATCGGGGCCTACACCCGGCCCTGCACCCACCCGTCGATCAGCCACTTCGCGATGGACATCCCGCCCGGGGTGTTCGGCAGCTCGTCACGCTTGAACCATTTCGCGTCGACGATCTCCGACTCCTGGCATTGGATTTCGCCCCCCGCGTAGTCGGCGTAGAACCCGACCATCAGCGAGTTCGGGAACGGCCACGGCTGGCTCTTGAAGTAGCGGATGTTCGTGATTTCGATCCCGACCTCTTCCCGGACTTCGCGCTCGACGCATTGCTCCAGGCTCTCTCCCGGCTCGACGAACCCCGCGAGGGCGCTGTACATCGGCCCCGCAAACGTCCGTCCGCGCGCGAGCAGCGCCTCGTCACCCTTCGTTACAACCGTGATCACCGCCGGCGAGAGCCGCGGGAAATTGAGGAGCCCGCAGGAGGGGCACTTCCGCGCCCGCTCGCCGCGCGACAGCTCGGTTCGCTCGCCGCAGCGACCGCAGAACTGGTGAGTCCGATGCCACTCAGCAACCTGGACCGCACGCCCGGCAAGCGTCCACACCGGCTCCGGCAGCCGGCTATAAAGCGACCGGAGCTGCTCGAAGCCCAGCCCCTCGGGCCCGTCCATTTGCCTGTCGATCCCACCAACCCAGACGGGCACGTCGTCCAGCACCCCGAGGAAGTGCTCATGGTCGACCCGCACGCCGATCTCTTCCGGATGTCGCACCAGCGGCACGCGACGCGCGTCGCCATCGACGTGCACGAGCACGCCGTTGTGGGCCACGCAGAACCACCAGCCCTGCCGCCCTTCCATCTCCATCGGCGGCTCGACCATCGACTCGAACCGCAGCGTTCGCCCGTACTCCCCGTTTGTTTCCATGCGCTCGATTCTACAGACTCCACCCCGTCCGCAGCGAGCCACACCCCGGCAAGGCGTTAAGCGAGGTAGACTCTTTTCAGGCCCATCCGCATCGCGGATTTTGGGCCTTGAGGTGTCTTTCCTGTCTGGCGAACTGGCCGGTCTGACGGCGGCAGTCGCAGAGCTGATCGCCCCCCTTGCCCGCCCCGGGAAGGGAGAGCTGCGCCTTGGCGTTCCCGAAAGCGCGAAAGCGGCGGTCGCCGCAGCCCTCGCGATCGACCATCCCGGCCCGACGCTGTTGATTACGCCGTCACCCGCACGCGCCCAGGCCATGCGCGAGGAACTCGCCTTCTACGTCGGCTCACTGCCCCTGGTCCGCCTCCCCGAGCGAGAACGCCTTCCCTACGAATTCGCCCCCGATGACCCGATCGTCTCGATGGAACGCTCCCGGGCACTGGCCGCACTCGCTTCCTCCAGCCCGGCCCTCGTCGTCTGCTCCTGGGCGGCCCTCTCCGAGCATTGCGCGGGCCCCGGCATCGAGGCTTCAGGCGTCGATGCCCATATCGGCGACAGCCTCGAACCGATGTCGCTGCTCTCCCGCCTTGAAGAGGCGGGCTACCGCACCGTCGACCTCGCTGATCAGCCCGGCACGGCTTCCCGGCGAGGCGGGCTCGTGGACGTCTTCCCGGCCGCCGCCGAACACCCCTACCGCATCGAGTTCTTCGGCAACGAGGTCGACAGCATTCGCCGCGTCGACCTCAACACGCAGCGCAGTGTCGAGCGCCTCGATTCGGTGCACTTTGCCGTTGCCGCCACGGCGACCCGCCAGGCACGCGATGCCGCCGGGGCCCTCGTCGCTCGGCTCGAAGCCACCACCGATGAAGCCGAGAAGGTCACGGAACAGCTCGAACTCATCGCCTCCGGACTCCGCAGCGAATACGAAACCTTCTTCGAGCCCCTCCTCTACGGGAGCACGGCTCTCGCTCACCTGAACCGTGCAGCCGCCATCCTCCACGACGACATTGAGGAAGGTGAGGCCGCGCTGGTGAAGCTGCTCGAACAGCAGGAGCGCGCCCGGGTCGAACTCGAGCAGCGTGGGCACATCCCGGCAGAGCTCCCGATGCTGTCCGCCAGCGTCGACGAGGTCCGCGACGCGCTTTCCCACTTCGCGCCCCCCGTCCACCTCCAGCGCTTCGGCGCCGAGGAGATGGGCGCTCGCCGCCTACCCCTCCGCGCCACCCCCAGCTTCGCCGGCAAGCTCAAGCCGCTCGTCGACCAGGCGGCGGCGTGGGCGAACGAAGGCAAGGCCGTCGTCCTCGCTTCACAGCAAGCGCTCCGCCTCGCCGAAATCATGGACGAAGCTGGCATCAAGACCACCCTGGCCCGCGGCCTGGAGAGCCCACCGAAGGCGGGTTCGATCACCCTCCTCGCGCTCGCCGCCGGCGGCGGCTTCATCCTCGACGAGCACCTCATCTTCGTCAGCGACTCCGAGATCTTCGGCTTCAGGAAGCGCCGCCGCCCGACCCGCACCCGGATCGGCATCAAGTCCGACCTCATTTCCACCCTCGAAATCGGCGACTACCTGGTCCACGCCGACCATGGCATCGCCCGCTACGGCGGCCTCATTCGCAGGACCGTCGATGGCATCGAACGCGAATACCTGGAGTTGCAGTACGCCGAGGGCGACCGTCTCCTCGTACCCGCCGACCAGCTTGAGTCAGTGACCGCCTACGTCGGGCCCGCGGAACACCCACCGTCGCTCACCCGCCTCGGATCGCAGGACTGGGCCCGCACCAAGCGCCGGGTCAAGCAGGCCGTCCTCGCGCTCGCCCAGGACCTCCTCGATCTCTACGCAAAGCGCGAGGTTGCCCGGGGACACGCCTTCGCTCCCGACAAGGCCTGGCAGATGGAGATGGAAGCCGCCTTCCCCTTCGTCGAGACCACCGACCAGCTCGACGCAATCAACGACGTGAAGGCCGACATGGAAAATGTCCGCCCGATGGACCGCCTCATCTGTGGCGATGTCGGCTACGGCAAGACCGAGGTAGCGATCCGCGCCGCATTCAAAGCCGTCGCCGATGGCAAGCAGGTCGCCGTGCTCGTTCCGACCACGGTCCTCGCGGAGCAACACGGCAACACCTTCCGCGAGCGAATGGCCGGCTTCCCGGTCCGCGTCGAGGTACTTTCCCGCTTCCGCAGCGAGCACCAGCAACGCGACATCGCCCGGGGGATTCGAGAAGGCGCCGTCGACATCGCCATCGGCACCCACCGCCTCCTCCAGAAGGACATCCAATTCAAGGACCTGGGCCTCGTCATCATCGACGAAGAGCAGCGCTTCGGCGTCGTCCACAAGGAGCGTCTCAAGCAGATGCGCGAAGAGGTCGACACCCTGACCCTCTCCGCCACCCCAATCCCCCGCACCCTCCAGATGTCCCTCTCAGGCATCCGCGACATGTCCACGATCATGACCCCGCCCGAGGAGCGCCTCCCGATCCGCACCTACGTCCTCCAGTGGGACGACGAGATCATCCGCGAGGCGATCGACCGGGAGCTGCAGCGCGGCGGACAGGTCTACTTCGTCCACAATCGCGTCCACAACATCGAGCGCATCGTCAGCCGCCTCCGCGACCTCGTACCGGAAGCTGAGCTGACCGTCGGCCACGGTCAGATGCCCGAAGAGCAACTCGAACGCGTGATGATGGAATTCAGCGCCGGCGACCAGGATGTCCTCGTCTGCACGACGATCATCGAGAGCGGTCTCGACATCCCCAACGTCAACACGATCATCATCAACGACGCCGACCGGCTCGGACTCGCCCAGCTCTACCAGCTCCGGGGACGCGTCGGCCGCTCGGCCAACCGCGCCTACGCCTACATCCTCTACGACAAGGACCGCTCC
>DATCGT010000218.1:0-5437 GCA_036508775.1 Tepidiformaceae bacterium
CGCTGCTCAGTACAGACGGCGGAGATGCCGACGAGATGATCGCCCGCATTGGCGCGGCGGGCATCGACGTCCCCGCTTTGGCCGCAACGCTACAGACTGCGGGCGCGGCGGCATTTGTAGAATCATGGGAGCACCTGCTGCAATCGATCGACTCGAAGGTAGCCGCACATACCGGTCCGGCGCGATGACCGCTTCCACCCCCGTTTCGCTGGAGGACCTCCTGGCGCATGCGAGCGGTGTCGTGGGGGGGACGCCACTCGACACGCTCTGTGTGAATACACTCCGTACACTCAGCTGCGACGCTGTCCAGAAGGCGCAGTCGGGGCACCCCGGGACGCCCATGGGGATGGCGCCGGTCGTGTACACGCTTTGGCAGCGGTTCCTGCGCTACGACCCCGCAGACCCGGCCTGGCCCAACCGCGATCGCTTCGTGCTTTCCTGCGGCCACGCGTCTGCACTGCTCTATTCGGTGCTGCACCTCGCCGGCGTCCGGGCAGTCGATTCGGAATACGAATCGACCGGTAAACCGGCTGTATCTCTCGAGGACCTCAAGCAGTTCAGGCAGCTGGGCTCCAAATGTCCAGGACACCCTGAGTACGGGCTAACCTCCGGAGTCGAGGCCACGACGGGGCCGCTCGGTCAGGGCGTCGCGAATTCCGTAGGGATGGCGATCGCCTCGCGCTGGGGGGGCGCCCACTTCAACCGTCCCGGTCACGATCTCCTCGACTTCGATGTCTACGCACTGGCCAGCGACGGAGACATGATGGAGGGCCTATCCAACGAGGCCGCGTCTCTCGCCGGCCATCTGAGGCTCGCCAATCTCTGCTGGGTCTACGACAACAACCACATCACGATCGAAGGTCCGACTTCGCTGGCATTCAGCGACGATGTCGCCGCGCGATTCCTCAGCTACGGCTGGAACGTGGAACGAGTGGGCGACGCGAATGATCTGACGATGCTCGAACGCGCGTTCACACGGTTCCGCGAGCAGCACGTTTCACCGACCCTGATCATCGTCGACAGCCACATCGGATATGGCGCGCCGCACAAACAGGACACCGCGGAGGCGCACGGCAAGCCACTGGGCGAGGAGGAAGAGCGCGAAACGAAGCGGTTCTACGGCTGGCCCGAGGACGCCAAATTCCTCGTGCCAGATGAGGTTCGCAAACATTTCGCTCAGACGATCGGTGAACGAGGTGCGGAGTTACACCGGGCCTGGGCGGAGAAACTGAGCGAGTATCGTCGGTTCTATCCCGACCTTGGGGACCAGTTCGATCACATGCAGAGCCGGGAGCTCCCGGCTGGCTGGGACAGCACGATTGCTGCCTTCGCATCGGACGCAATCGGGATTGCCGGCCGCGAGGCTTCAGGACAGGTGTTAAACGCCATCGCAGAGAAGGTGCCGTGGCTCATCGGCGGTGCGGCCGATCTCTCGCCATCGACATTGACGCGATTGACCTCCGACGGCGCCGGCGACTTCAGTGCGACCGAGTGGAGTGGTCGCAATCTCCACTTCGGCATCCGCGAGCAAGCAATGGGGTGCGTCATTAACGGGCTCGCGCTCTCGAGAGTCAGAGCGTTTGGCGCGGGGTTCTTCATCTTCTCCGAGTACATGCGCGAGCCGATCCGGCTCGCCGCGATGATGCAGATCCCCGTTATCTTCATCTTCACTCACGACTCGATCGGAGTCGGCGAGGACGGACCGACACACCAGCCGATAGAGCAACTCGCATCGTTGCGGTCGATGCCGGGACTGCTGGTCTTTCGCCCCGGCGACGCGAACGAAGTCGTCGAAGCCTGGCGCCTGGTCATGAGCTTCAAGCACCAGCCGGCGCTCCTTGTGCTTTCACGACAGAGCATCCCTACCCTGGACCGCGCACGCTATGCGTCTGCATCGAACCTCGCGAAGGGGGCCTACGTGCTCGCCGATTCGGCGACCGGGGTTCCCGACCTCATCCTCATGGCCACGGGGAGCGAAGTCGGGTTGATCGTCGCGGCCTATGAGGAACTCGCTCGCGAAGGCATCCGGGTTCGAATCGTCAGCATGCCCTCGTGGGAACTGTTCGAGCGCCAGACACAGGAGTATCGCGATTCCGTCTTGCCGCCGCAGGTCACGGCACGGGTGGGGGTAGAGCAGGCCTCCGTTTTCGGATGGGACCGCTACGTTGGGCCCACGGGCGAGATGATCGGCATGCACACCTTCGGTGCGTCCGCCCCACTCAAAGACGTCGAAAAGAAGTTCGGCTTCACACCAGAGCGCGTGATTGCTGCGGCACGGGCGCAGCTTGCCCGGTCTGCCCCGCGGAGCTGAAGGAGGACTACATGCAGCTCGGAATGATCGGCCTGGGGCGTATGGGCGCCAACCTGGTACGGCGCCTGACCGCGGCAGGCCAGGAATGCGTGGTCTATGACGTGGACCCGGCCGCGGTGCAGCGGATGCAGGGCGAAGGCGTTTCGGGCGCGGGTACGCTGGACGACTTCGTCGCCAAACTCGGCAAGCCACGGGCGGTGTGGGTCATGGTTCCCGCCGGCGTCACCGGGGCGACCGTGAAGGAACTTGCGGCCCGCCTGGAACCTGGCGACATCATCATCGACGGCGGGAACAGCTACTACCGTGACGACATTGAGCGTGCGCGGACGCTCAATGCCACCGGCATCCACTACGTCGATTGCGGGACGAGTGGCGGTGTCTTTGGGCTGGAGCGCGGCTATTGCCTGATGATCGGCGGGGAGAAATCCGTCGTGGAACACCTGGATCCGCTCTTTCGGAGCATCGCGCCGGGAGTCGATACGGCACCGCGCACCCCGGGGACAAGCGGTCCTCCGACGTCAGCCGAACAAGGCTATCTCCACTGTGGGCCGAGTGGTGCCGGGCACTTCGTGAAGATGGTGCACAACGGCATCGAGTACGGCCTGATGGCCGCCTATGCGGAAGGACTGAACATCCTCAAGAACGCGGATGTCGGCCTTCGCCAGCACGACACGGACGCCGAGACGACGCCTCTGCGTGAGCCGGATGCCTACAAATACGAGTTCGACATCAAACAGGTCGCAGAAGTGTGGCGCCGGGGGAGTGTGGTGGCGTCATGGCTGCTCGACCTGACGGCTGCCGCCCTCACTGCCGACCCGGACCTCGCCCAGTTCAGCGGGCACGTCTCGGATTCGGGCGAGGGGCGTTGGACGGCGATGGCCGCGATCGACGAGGGCGTGCCGGCGCCGGTGATCAGTTCCGCTCTGTTCTCCCGTTTCGAATCCCGCGGAAACGCCGATTACGCCGACAAGCTTCTCTCGGCGATGCGAAAGCAGTTCGGAGGTCACGACGAAAGGCATGCCTGACGCGACGGCCAGCGCCCAGGTACATTCCGACGCCCTGGTCTTCTTTGGCGCCACAGGAGACCTGGCCCGCAAGCAGATCTTCCCCGCGCTCTACGCCATGGCAAAGCGCGGGGCGTTGACCGTGCCTGTGGTCTGTGTGGCGCACGCGGAGTGGGACCTCTCGCAGTTGAGGAAGTACGCGAAGGAGAGTATCGAACAGTCCGAAGGAGTCCACGACCAGGCCGTGGAGGACCGCCTGATGGCGCTCCTCCAGTACGTGGACGGGGACTACACCGAGGCCGGCACGTTTGTCGCCCTCAAGGCGGCGCTGGGGGAAGCCCGGCATCCCGCCCACTACCTGGCCATCCCACCGTCGCTCTTTGCGACCGTTGTGAAAGGCCTCGGGAAGATGGGCCTTGCCGATGGCGGCCGGGTCATCATCGAGAAGCCCTTTGGCCGTGACCTCAAGTCCGCCCGGCAGCTCAACTCGGTAGTGACATCGGTATTCCCCGAGGAATCCATCTTTCGGATTGACCACTTCCTGGGAAAGGAGGCCGTTGAGAATCTCCTCTACTTCCGTTTCGCCAATTCCTTCCTTGAGCCCATCTGGAACCGTGAGCAGATCGCGAGTGTGCAAATCACGATGGCCGAGGACTACGGCATGGAGGGGCGCAGCAAGTTCTACGAAAGCGTCGGCTGCCTGAGAGACGTGGTGGAGAACCATCTTTTTCGGATCGTCGCGCTCCTCGCGATGGAGCCTCCATCCAGCCTCGCGTCGGCGGCAATTCGCAGCGAGACCACGAAGGTGCTGAAATCGATCCGTCCGCTCGCTCGGCGAGATCTCGTCCGCGGCCAGTTCGCGGGATACCGAAGCCTGCCGGGTGTCGCCAAAGATTCCGATGTCGAGACATTCTGCGCCCTGCGGCTTGAGATTGATTCGTGGCGCTGGGCCGGGGTCCCGTGGTATCTCCGGGCAGGGAAGTACCTCCCCCTGACAGCGACGGAGATCCTCGTCGAGTTCCAGCCCCCACCAAAGCAGTTCTTTCCTGACCCTCGCTCTGCAGCCGGTGAGACGAACTATCTTCGCTTCCGGGTCGCGCCGCGCCCGGCCATCGCTCTTGCCGCCCGCGTGAAACGGCACGGGGAGGGCTTCGTAGGAGATCAGCGCGAGCTCTATCTGCAGGACTCTCAGCCTGGTCAGCAAACCGCCTATGAACGTTTGCTCGGGGACGCGATGGCTGGCAATGGCGCGCTGTTTGCCAGCGAGGAGACAGTCGAAGCCGCCTGGGCGGTCGTCGATGGGGTCCTGAAAAACCATCGACCCGCCGGGCAGTACCAGCCCGGCAGTTGGGGTCCGAAACCGGCCGGTGAGATTCCGATTGCGCCAGGCGGCTGGCATGACCCCGTTCTCGACCAGGAAGAGTTGCTGTCGTGACGGAGGCAGATCTGCATAACCTGTCGGCGCCGGATATGACACGCGGCAGAATGTCGAAGCAGAGCGCGTCACGCGTAGGGGACGCCCGATGCGTATAGGCATAGCCGCAGACCACGGTGGGTTTGCGTTGAAGTTGCAGCTGACTGCGGTCCTCAAGACCGCCGGCCATGATGTGGTGGACTTCGGCGCCTATGAGTTGGTTGCAGGAGATGACTACCCGGATGTTGTGGTGCCTCTGGCCAGGGCGGTGGCAAAGGGTGAGGTCACGCGGGGCTTGGCCATCTGCGGCAGTGGGGTGGGCGCTTGCTTTACCGCCAACAAGATTGCCGGCGTGCGGTCGGCATTGATCACGGATTCGTTCTCCGCTCATCAAGGGGTGGAGGATGACGACATGAACGTCATGTGCCTGGGCGGTCACGTCACCGGATTTGCTCTAGCCTGGGATTTGGTCCAGATCTTCCTGAGCGCCCAGTTCAAGGGGGACGAACGGTTCAAGCGCCGGCTTGCGAAAGTCACCGCGTTGGAAAACGGGAAAGAGCCTTCATAGAAGTGCCTGGAGATGCGAGGGCGCTCAGCAGAGAGCGCCCTCGCATCTCCAGGTGGGTTCCCACTTGGCTGGCCCCCGACTCTGCTGCGCGACAGGCAGCGGTTTCGATACGGCCCTCCCGGTTCTTTAGGTCCGCACGG
>DATCGT010000219.1:0-3434 GCA_036508775.1 Tepidiformaceae bacterium
CGAGGATGGCAATTTCGGCGCCGAGCTCCGCGATCGTGCGGGCGGCCGTGGCCGCGTCCATGACATCCTCTTCGAGTTCCTCCAGTTCGTCTCCAGCCAGATCATCGAGCGTATCGTCGATATCTTCGACATCATGGCCGAGGAGCTCGTTGAGCCTCGCACGCAACGGAAGGTCATCTCCGCGCAGTGCGGCACTGAGGTCCATCTCCCGGCGGCGCTTCTCCAGCCGCGCGGTGCGCCGTTCCAGGCTGCGCAGGATGGCTTCCGGGCTGGATGCAAGCCTGCGCTGGAGGACTGTGAGCGCGAAGCCGATGGTGTTCCCGCGTCGTCCTTCGCCTTCTGCCTTGAGGCGGTCGGCCCGGTTCATCTCGTCGCGGACGTACTGGCTCACGGCCTCGTAGAGGTCCACCTCTCCTTCGGACAACTCATACGGGACGGTGTAGGCCCGACGCTCAGGGAAGAGCGGCTTGCCCTCCATGGTCAGGAGCTCTTCCTTGACCATGCGGCGCATGAGGTCGCCGGGAGTGATCGAATGGACGCCGTCGCGGAACTTGCCTTCGAAACGGTCCCCGTCCAGCAGCGCCATGAAGAGCTGGAAGTCCTCCTGCTTGCCCGAGTGCGGGGTGGCGGTCATGAGTAACAGGTGTCGGGTGATGCGTCCCAGGAGCTGTCCGAGCTGGTACCGCTTCGTGGTCTTGAGCTCGTTTCCAAAGTAGTGGGCGGACATGCGGTGGGCCTCGTCGACCACGATGAGGTCCCAGTCGCTTCGCTCGAGGGATGCGAGCAGGTCCTCGTTTCGAGAGAGCTGGTCCATCCGGACGATGACCTGTGGGTGCTGGTCGAACACGTTGGTGCCCAGGGCTGTTGCGTCTATCTGTGACCGGGTGAGTACCTCGAACGTGATGCCGAATTTCTCGAGGAGCTCGTCCTGCCATTGGTCGACGAGGGAACCCGGGGCCACGATCAGGCATCGAGCGAGGTCACCGCGCAGCATGAGCTCCTTGATGTACAGCCCGCACATGATGGTTTTGCCGGCGCCGGGATCGTCGGCGAGGAGGAAGCGCAGCGGCGTGCGCGGCAGCAGTTCGCCGTACACGGCCTGGATCTGGTGGGGCAGGGCTTCGAGGTCTGACGTCGACACCGCGAGCATGGGGTCGAAGAGGGCCGCGTAGCGGATGCGCAGGGCCTCGGCGGCGAGTCGCCACGCATCAGCATCGGCGTCAAAGGCCCTTGTCCGCCCTGCGCTCTCCAGGCTGATCCGTTGTTCATGGTCGCGGTCGAGGACGGCCTGACCGATGTGGTCATGTTCGTCGCGGTAGGTGAGTTCGATGTAGTTGCCCCCGATCCATCTGACGGCGACGACGTCGACCGGCCCGGTTCCTGCTACCCCGGTGGCGTGTACGCCGGGAACGAGCGCCTCGAGTTTCGTGCTGAACTCGGCCTCGACGGCCGATCGGTCATCAACGATGTCGCTCACCTCTTACCTATCGGCAGACTGCCGTCTGACCTGACCGTAGCGCTATGGCCGGCAACTCGACGGGCAACCTGCATATGGTAATCGCGGCTCAGACTTCTGTTTATGCTGGTCAACCCCCTGCGGGTAGGCGAAAACGTATGTCAAGGAATGGGACGAGGTTTGCTGACGGCACTTCGGAGATTTGTTGTGCCTGCATTTCAGGCACCTGCCGGGTCTGCATCCTGTTCTACCCCAAGCCTGCTATAGCCTGCACCGAAAGGGAGCATCAAATGGCGACATACGGTGATCGGCTACTCGTGAGCGCGGTCCGAACTACGCTTGATGCTATCGCTGAGGCTGCTCCGGGAACCGCAGCATGTGTTGGCTTGCCTGGGGGCTCCCGCGTGATCTACATGTCGGGTTCGGTTCTTCGAAGGTGTCAGGACCAAGCCCAGCTCACCCTGAGATGTCAGCCGATCGCGACACGTTGCGCCCGACGAAGAGCGTGACCGCGCTTCTCATGAAGATGGAGGCTTCGAATGACCACGCCCGCAGTGCCGGTGCCTAAGCGCAAGCTCATCGAGGTCTCGCTCCCGCTTGAGGCGATCAATGTCGAGTCGGCGCGAGAGAAGTCGATTCGGCACGGCCACCCGTCGACCCTGCACCTGTGGTGGTCACGCAAGCCCACGGCTGCCGCCCGCGCAGTGCTCTTCGCCCAACTCGTGGACGATCCATCGTCCCTCCCCGACCAGTTCCCCACGCCGGCGGCCCAAGCTGCGGAGCGCGAGCGCCTTCACGACATCATCCGCAGGCTCGTCGTTTGGGAGAACATTGGCGACGAGGGTCTACTAAAGGAGGCGCACGCCGAGATCATGAAGTCGACCAGCGGCAAACCGCCATCGATCCTCGACCCGTTCGCGGGCGGGGGCACTATCCCGCTGGAGGCTCAGCGTCTCGGGCTGGAGGCGTACGCGAGCGACCTCAACCCGGTTGCCGTGCTTATCAACAAGGCCCTCATTGAGATCCCCCCTAAGTTCGCCGGACGCCCCCCAGTGTTCCCCGGCGCCGCAGGATCAAAGCTCGGCGACTGGCCTCGCGCGACGGGCCTCGCCGAGGACGTGCACCGCTACGGGGCGCGTATGTGCGAACGTGCGGAGGAGCGTATTGGACACCTATACCCGAAGGCAACGTTGTCCGACGGTTCGAAGGCGCCAGTCATCGCGTGGATCTGGGCGCGCACCGTGACATGTCCAAACCCGGCTTGCAGTATCGAGATGCCACTTACCGGTAAATGGTGGCTCAGCAAGAAGAAGGGCAAGGAGGCGTACATCGTCCCATCCGTCGTGAACGACCCTGCCGCGCCGTCGGGTCGGAGAATTGCGTTCTCAATTGGCTACGGAATCGAGCAGATGCCGATGTCCGTGGACGACGGCACCATTGGTCGAAGGGGTGCGGTGTGTATCGCGTGTGGCTCCGCGGTCCCTCTGAATTACGTGCGAGTCGAGGGTCGAGCCAAGCGAATCGGGTCTCAACTCATGGCGATCGTCGCTGAGCGCCAGCGAAAGCGTGTTTATTTGCCTCCGACCGAAGCCCACATTGCAGCCGCGGATGTCCCCATGCCAGATACCGTTCCGGAGGGAGATCTCGCGTATATGCCGCGAGACATTAAGGCGCCCACCTACGGCATGAATACGTTTACTGATCTGTTCACGAATCGGCAGCTCACCGCGCTGATTACTTTCAGCGATCTCGTTGCCGAGGCTCGCAAGCAGGCGCTCACAGACGCACTCGCCTCGGGCATGCCCGAGGGCGATCGCTTTGAATCCGGCGGCACCGGCGCCGCGGCATACGCCGATGGTGTCGCCACCTACCTTGGGATGGGAGTCAGTAGACTCGCCGACATTGCGAATTCTCTCTGTCGCTGGGAGAACACAAAGACTCAGATTCGAAACCTCTTTGGACGCCAAGCGATTCCGAT
>DATCGT010000220.1:0-2339 GCA_036508775.1 Tepidiformaceae bacterium
CGGAATCGCGCGTCCGCCGCAACTTCAGGGGCCGTGAGCACGGGCGCGACGATTACCCCCGCCGCCCGCAGGCGCGCCACGAGTTCGTCACGCTCGGATCCACGCGTCCACGCGCCAATCGTCGCTTCGAGTGTGTGTTCATTCGCCTTGCGGAGCCCGTTCATCGCGAACCGATCATCGGAGCGCCACTCTGCGTGGCCGGCGGCGACGCAGAACGCCTCCCACTGAGCCTCCGATTCGCACGCAAGCGCCACCCATCGGTCGGTGCCGGTGCACGGGAAGATGCCGTGCGGCGCGAACGTATGGTGCCGATTCCCCATCCGCCCCCGCACCGCCCCGGTCATCCGGTATTGCAGGGCCGCATCCCCGATCTGCACGAGGTTCGCCTCCTGCATCGACAGGTCGATGTACTGCCCGTGCCCGGTGCGGTTCCGGTAGTGGAGCGCGGTCAGGATCCCTGAAAGCGCGTGCAGCCCGGCCACCGCGTCGGGGTACATCTGCCCCGAGTTCATCGGCGGTCCCTCCTCGTACCCGAGCAGCGCCGACATCCCCGACGTCGGCTCGATGGTCCCGCCAATCCCGGGGACGTTCTCCCAGGGGCCGCCCCGGCCGTACGCCGACAGGCTGCAGAGGATGACACCTGGATTGATCGCCTTCATCACCTCGTAGCCGATGCCAAGGTTGCCCAGCACTCGCGGCGAGAAGTTCTCTGCCACGACGTCGGCGAACGGCAGAAGCCGCTTGAAGATCTCGAGCCCCTCGAGCGTCTGCAGATCCAGCGTGATGCAGCGCTTGTTCAGGTTCACTGAGTTGTAGAGCGCGTTGCAGTTCCACGGGTGCTCTGCCGTCGCGACCTCATGGAGCATCTTCGCCAGCGGCGCGTGATAGTCCCCCCGCCACGAATCCGGCCGCTTCCGCACCTCGATCTGGATGATATCGGCGCCCAGCAGGCCGAGCATCTCGGTGCAGAACGCCCCGGCCCAGGCCTGAGTGATGACGATCCCTCGAACTCCGGTCAGCGGCCCCTTCACGAGTTTCCCCCGGGCGGAGGCGCGCCTGTCCGCAACTCCCACGGCGTTTCCGACATGCGGAAGGAAGGTCCCGGATAGTCGACCGAACTCTGGGCTTCCGTTGGCTTCGCCCAGAACTTTCGGCCCCGCAGGTGCGCGTTCGCGGCCAGGTCGTCCATGTTAAGCACGGGACCCGCGACAACGCGTCTCGCAGCCAGTTCCTCGAACAGGTCCATCTTCTTCCACTCGCGCATCGCCGTTTCCACCCGCTGGACGTACTCATCCTTGTGTGCGGCGCGGTAATAGCTCGGCTCCCAGCGAGGGTCCTCCGCGAGGTCGGTCAGCCCGAGCAGGTTCATCGCGTCCCGCCAGAAGTGGGCGCGGCTGATCGTCAGCGCGAAGTACCCGTCCGCCACCTCGACGGGGCCACCGGTCATGTCCAGCTCCCGGCGACGGCCTCGATTCTCTCCAGAGTACATCGCCCCCAGCATGGCGGGCGCGAAGGCGGCAGCCATCACGTCGACTTCCGCGACGTCGAGCTCCTGCCCCTCGCCCGGATGCAAGTCGCGGTGGTGCAGCGCAGCCATGACCGCCGCATACGCCGCCGTTCCCGCGCAATACGATGCCTGCCAGCCCGAAGGCTTCAGCGGCTCGCGATCGGCGAGGCCGTTGATCGAAGCCCACCCGCTGAGAGCAGCGACAGCCAGATCGTTGCCCGGCGCCTCCGCGAGCTCGCCGGTCACCCCGAACGGCGTGACGTGCACCATGATCAGTGCAGGGTTGGCAAGTTCCTCATAGCCGAGGCCGAGCCGCGCCAGATCCGATGGCCGGCAACTGGAAACGAGGACGTCGGCCCGGCCGATCAAACCACGGACCAACGCTCGCTCCGCCTCGTCTTCAACGTTGAGCACGACCGACTGCTTGTTCGCGAGCACGTAGGCGGCGGGGATCGATTCTCCCTCGGGGGAGAACGGTGCGAGGACCCGGACCGGGCTACCCCCGGGCGGCTCCACCATCACCACCGTCGCCCCGAAGTCCGCCAGCATGCGCGAGCACCACCCCCCCGAGAACGAAGATGAGATGTCTACGACACGGAGATCGTCGAGTGCCTGCACGACCGCGAATCATACACACGCCGGGTTCATGAGCCGGTACGAAAGGGTAGGGGGTGCCGGGTACAAAGAAAAAGGGGGCTGCCAGACCGGCAGCCCCCTCCATCTACTGGTTGCGGATTCCGTCTACTGTGCGCACTTCTGCAGCGGCGCCAGGAGCGGCTGAGCCGCCTTCTGCTGGTCGCTCATAACCTTCAGGGCATCGGCGTTGGAGGGG
>DATCGT010000221.1:0-13073 GCA_036508775.1 Tepidiformaceae bacterium
CGGCCGCACACCGTGCTCACCCACGACCCGACCGACATCATCATCCACAACAGCTTCATCAATCACCCGGACCACCGGGCGACGGGCACAGCCGCGCTCGACGCGGTTTATCCGACGGCACGTGACCACCTGAATTTCCCGGAGCACCTGGCTGAAGGCCTGGAACCGCACAAAGTGCGGGAGGTCCTCCTCTGGGGCGCGAACCAGCCGAACTTTGACGTGAACATCAGCGCGCTGGTCGACCGCAAGATCCACGCGCTCAGCGCGCACGCCACCCAGTTCACCAACCGCGAGGACTTCGTGGCGTTCGTTCGCGAGAACTGGAAAGACGAAAAGGGGCGCTACCTCGAACGATTCCGCCGCATCGAGCTGCAGTTCTGAGCGGACGGCGCATGCGAGGGCTTTGAGGACATGAACAACGAGGAAGCCCGGGCACGCATCCAGGAGCTGGCCCGGGGCGAAGGATTTCCGCTGACCCGGTTTGCGAGCGCGGAGCCGATCTCCGGATCGCGCGAGGCGGCACTCGCACGGCTACGGGAAGGGCGCCTCGAAGGCCTCGGGTGGATAACGGACGAGTGGCTGACCCGCGCGACGGACCCGGACAGGTTTCTCCCGGGCGCCCGTTCGGTGGTCCTCGTTGCGCTGCCGTATAAGGGCAGCGACGCGGTCCCAACCGATGGAGCTACCCGTGGTCGCGTCGCCCGCTATTCGCGCGGCCGCGACTATCACCGGGTCTTCGAGAAGAAGCTCCGCCGGGTCGCGAAGGCGATCCGCAAGGAGCTGGGAGCGGAAACGCGAGCCACCGTCGACTACGGGCCGCTGCTCGAACGTCCGCTGGCGGCGGCAGCGGGCCTGGGATGGCTCGGTAAATCCACGATGCTGCTGACGCCTGGCTTCGGACCATGGATGTTGCTTGGGGCCGTCGCGACCGACCTCGACTTACGCCCCGACGAGCCCTTGAAGAAGACGTGCGGCGCGTGCACCCGCTGTCTCGTCGCCTGCCCAACGGGTGCGCTCTCGCCCGAGGGGAACTTTCTCGATGCCCGGCTCTGCATCAGCTACCACACGATCGAGAACCGGGGTCCGATCCCCCGCGAGCTGCGGGCGAAGTTCGGGGACTGGATCTTCGGCTGCGACGACTGCCTCGAGGCCTGCCCGGTTGGCGCAACGAGCAATGCTGCCTACCCGGACCTGAGCCCGCAATCGCTTGACGACGCGCGACCCGCGCTGGCTGAGCTGCTGGCACTCGACCAGGCGGGCTTCGAGGCACGGTACCGTGGCCACGCAATCATGCGAACCAAGCGTGATGGCTTCCTCCGGAACGTCTGCGTCGCCCTGGGGAACGTTGGGACGGCCGCTGACCTCAGTGCTCTGGGATCTGCCCTGTCCGACAGCTCGCCGCTGGTCCGGGGACATGCTGCATGGGCAGTCGGGCACCTTGGGGCGCGGCTCGGCAGTGCCGCAGCCGGGAAGATGCTCGCGGATGGACTCCAGGTCGAGACCGAGGCGACTGTCCGGGAGGAGCTGGAATGCGCTTTGCGGGAACTGTCCGTTCCGTCCGCAAGTGACCACTGTTAGTCCCCTTCAACTGCTTATGCCGGGTGCTTCGAGTAGACTTCGTGACACACCAACCGGAGAACGAATGCATGGCGAACTACGTGCGCTTCCAGCGGACAGACGGCACAACCGGCGCGGGCCTGCTCGAAGGCCACCAGATCGCCATCATCAAGGAGCCCTTCTGGGAACGCACAGAACGGACGGGCGCGACCGTGGCCGCGGCAGACGTGAAGCTGCTCCCCCCGTGCGAGCCGCGTTCGATCGTCTGCGTGGGATTGAACTATGCCAGCCACCTGCACGGGCGGCCGGCTCCCAACCCCCCGACGCTTTTCTATAAGCCGCTATCCAGCATCAACGGCCAGGGTGGCGAGATCGTGCTGCCGCCTGATGCGGGCCGGATCGACCCCGAGGGCGAGATCGTGATTGTCATCGGGAAGCAGATCAAGGGGGTCACGCGCGAGCAGGCGGTGGACGCCATCTTCGGCTACACCTGCGGCGACGATGTCTCGGCCCGCGAATGGCAGACGGCCGATGGACAGTGGTGGCGGGCGAAAGGCAGCGACACTTTCGGCATTTTCGGCCCGACGATCGTCACTGGCCTCAAGCCAGAGGAGCTCGAAGTTTGGACCCGCGTGAACGGAGTCGAGGCCCAGCACGGGCAGTCGACCGAGCTGATCAAGGACATACCAGAAATCGTCCGGCTCGTAGCGGCGGTCATGACCCTCGTACCGGGAGACATCATCTACACCGGCACGCCCGGCACCCCGGACGCGCTGAAGCCCGGCGACGTCGTTGAGGTTGAGGTCACCGGCGCGGGCGTGCTGCGCAACCCGGTGGTCGCAGGCTAAGACCTGCCTATCCCGGAGACTGTTCAGCCGACCCGGCCGTCAGTATCGGACAATGTCCGGGACGGCCGGTCGTGAGAGTCGCTTAGTCCCAGTTCGCCGGGAGCTTGAGGTGCTCGACTTCGGCTTCGCCGATGGTCCGGGCGATCGTGTCCCACTCGGCGAGTTCCCACTCGCTTACGAAGGTAACGGCCGTGCCTTCCTTGCCTGCTCGGGCGGTACGCCCGATGCGATGGATGTACTCCTCGGCATTCTGAGGCACGTCATAGTTGATGACGTGCGCCACGTCGGGGATGTCCAGCCCGCGGCTCGCCACGTTGGTGGCGACGAGGAACTCGAGCTTGCCGGACTTAAAGTCGCTCATGACACGGTCGCGCTGGGCCTGCGTGAGATCGCCATGGATCGGCCGGGCACCGACGCCACAGGCCTGCAGTTCGGCCGTCAGCCGGTCAACGCCGATCTTCGTCCGCCGGAAGATGAGCGACCTGCCAAGGTCCATGTTCTCGTAGAGGTAGCGGAGGGCCAGGAACTTCTCGCGCTCCGAGACTTCGCAGTAGTACTGCCGAACCGTCGTGACCGTGCGCTGCTCGGGCTGGATGGCGACTCGCTTCGCACCGCGCATGTAGCGGTAGACGATGCGGCCAATGGACTCTGGCATGGTGGCGCTGAAGAGCGCGGTCTGCCGGGTCTTCGGCGTCACACGGAGGATGTAGTCGATGTCACGGGCAAAGCCGATGTCGAGCATCTGGTCCGCTTCGTCGAGGACGGCGAAGCGAACTCCCTCGAGGCGAAGCGTGCCTCGCTTGATGTGATCGATGATGCGGCCGGGAGTGCCAACCACGACGTGAACGCCTCGTTCGAGGGCCACGAGGTCGGTCTGAACCCGCGCACCACCGACGAGAGCGAAGGTGCTGAACCCGTAAAACCGCCCGAGGTAGTCAATGACGTCCTTGACCTGGCGAGCAAGCTCGCGCGTCGGCACGAGAACGACGGCCTGGACTTCGTTTACCGAAGGATCGATGGAACGGGCGAGGGGAATGCCGAAGGCGATGGTCTTGCCACTGCCGGTCTGGGCGAGCCCTACCAGGTCTTCATTCTCCATCAAGACCGGTAGTGCAGCTTCCTGGATCGGAGTGGGTTCGGTGTAGCCGAGCGCGGCCATTGCGGCGAGGCCTATCTCGTCGACGCCGAGTGCCCGGAAGGCCTCGGAGATGGGGACGAGAAGGGGAAGGGTGGCCGTCTCTGACTGTGCGACGCCTGCGGGAGAAGTGATACCGGGGCCACGACCGCTCCCGCGACGACCGCGGGAACGCCGCCGTTGCGAGGGCGCGGCGGAGGTGCTTTCGTGCACCGATGCGCCGGGCTGAGGCTCCTGGATAGCGGGTGTAGATGATGTGAGGAAAGAAGGGCCGGAGGCCGTCGGGGCCTCTACCGTCTGGGACTTACGTCGGAAGAAGAACAGGGTGGATTGGTTCCTTTCGAATTGGGTGCGAGTGCACCTCAATGCCGCGCAGGGTTGCTGAACCCGCAAGCAGGCAAAGGCGCGAATCAGTGGCAGGGACAGGGCAGCTCGATCGGGGAGAAAAGAAAACGTCGGGTTGCAGACGTGTCACTTGCGACTAATAACTCGCCGATAGCTTACCACAAATCAGGACAGCCCGGGGATCGCGGGGGCGGACGACGACTGCGAAGACGTCGGTTAGGATCGGATCATGGCCACCGATGATGACAACCGGCCCGAACTGGGGCCAGACGAACGAGACCTGGACCTGATGGATGGAAGCTGGGAGCAGCAGTACTACGCGGGCGCCCGGCGAACGCGCGATTGGCGCGGTATAGGCGTCGGCATCGCGCTCCTGGTCCTCCTGGCGATGCTGATCCCGGTGCTCCAGTTGTTTTTCCAATGACCACCGTTTCGCTGGCGGGCAAGGTTATCGCCCTGGCGGGCCGGGGGAGTGACTCGGACCGGGCCGCGGCAATCAGCTGCGCCGAAGCCGGCGCCGACCTCGCGCTGGCGACACTCGTCCCCGACCAGGCCTCCGAGTTCGGGATGAACTCGATCGCGAACGAGGCGTGGGTGCTGGGGAGCGAGCAGTTCGTCCGGGTAATGGACGCGACTGACCCAAATGCAATCGCCGCATTTGTCGAGGAGACCTGGGCGCGCTACGGCGGCTGCAAGGCCTTCGTCGTAACGACCGGTACCCCTCTCGCGCTGGCCGAAGCCTTCTCTCGGCGAATGGGCGGGGTCGGCGGTGGCATCATCGTGGTCTGCCTCGGAGGAGAAGGGCTGGCGGCCGAACTCAGCGCGCTTGCAGCGGAGGGCGTTTCGGTGCGCCTCGCGCCGACCGAGTCGGAGGTTGGCGCCACGATCGCGGGTTAGACCTATTTTCTTAAAGACAACCTTAACTTTCTTAAGTATCATATTTATTTCTCGTGGCACATCGGGTATTATGACAATGTGGTCCGGGTTAGACCCGGCAGCCCACGGAGGAATCACAGATATGTACTACCAACCTTTCTTCATCGAGATATACGCCGAGTGCGTGACGGACGAACGGCGGCGCCAGTCTCTCCGCTGGCACCGGGGTGGGGCGGGCCCGCTGGTCCGCCTGATTGGCGTCGCGGCGAAGATGACCCGGCGCCTGTCGTCAGGTATCGAACGATGGGCGGCCGGAAGCACCGCCGAATCCCTGCCCCGTCGCACCCGCGCTCATGCGCGCTAGCCCCAGGGAAAAGAGAACCCAGATGGCCAAGCTTGTCGGATCCTGTCCGAGTTGTGGGACCGCGATGGAAGTCCGCCGCCTCGAATGCCCGGGCTGTGGCGTCGGCGTCGATGGGCGGTTTGAGCAAGGGCCGCTGGCCCGTCTGAGCCGGGACCAGCTCGGCTTCGTCGAAGTGTTCCTGCGGGCGCGCGGGAAGATCAAAGACGTTGAGGCAGAGCTTGGAATCTCCTACCCGACCGTCGTGACCCGGCTGAACGAAGTACTGGTCGCGCTCGGGTTTGAAGCAGGGGAAGACCCCCGCCAATCCGAGCGACGGCAGCGCATCCTCGACGAGTTGTCCGCCGGGCGCGTCTCCGCCGCCGAAGCCGCGGAACAGCTCCGGGCGCTGGGAGGCCGCGATGACTAACTGGCGCGACGACCTGGATCGGGCCCGGGCAGAAGCACAACACGCGCGAGAGGAGGCCCATCGCCTCCGTGAAGAAGCACACGATATGGCTCGCCGCGTACGCCAGGAAGCGCGCCGGCAAGCCTGGACGGAGCGCAGTGCCGGGCGGCGAGCATTCCGCGGCGATTGGGCCCCGACTTCCAGTGCAGAGGACGAAGATGGCGGCGTCAAAGTCGAGCAGGACTTTAACCTTGACGGTATCCGGGAGGTGCAGTTCGACCAGACTGCGGGCAGGGTGCTGGTTCGCGGCTGCACTGGGGACGAGGTCGCCGGGGTGCGCACCAGCGGAGCGAACGCCGCGCCCCAGCTCGAGGTCCGTAAGGACGGCGACCGCCTGGTCATCACTGTCAGGATGGCGAGCGGGTGGTTGTTCAGGCGGCGGCAGGGGGCGCGTACTGTGGTCCGCATCGCCGGAAAGATCGATGCGATGCGGGTTAACGCAGGCTACGGAGACCTCCAGGTCCGGGACCTCGCGTTCGGCACCCTCCGGCTCGAGGCCGGAGCCGGGGCCATCACCTGCTCGGGCACCAGCGGACAGATCGACGCCAGTGTCGGCGCCGGGCGAATCGTGCTCAGTGAACACCGTGGCACCGCCAGGTGTGGTACGGGTACCGGTGACATCGTCATGGACATCGCGGAGGTTGCTGAAGGCGACTACTTCGCGAATACCGGTATAGGCCGAGCCGAACTGCGGTTACCGGCGGGCCAGCAGGTCGAAGTGAAGGCCTCAAGCGGGATCGGGCGCGCCAGGATCGATTACCCGAGTGCGAGCAGCGGCGCCCAAACCCGGGCGCGGGTGGAAACCGGCGTCGGGGAGGCGGTCGTGAGGAGTCGCGAGCAGGCACAGGCAGCAGGTCCCGCACCTGATTCTCAGGCGAGCCGGACGGACCGCGGGCCGCTCTCCCGCCGCAGAGAGACCGAAGAGTTGCAGGTCCTGCAGATGCTGGAGCGGGGCCAGATCACGTCCCAGGAAGCCGCGGACCTCATCGCCGCGCTCCACGGCGCTGCGATGCCGTCCGATGAGCGGGAAGGTCAGGGGCCCGAAACAAAGGAAGCTGTCGATCCCGCCTAGTGCGAGGAGTCGGTCCCGAGGTAGCCAAGGCGGCCAGCGGCTTCGAAGAGGTTGCCGCGAAACTTGGGGTGGGCAATATCGATGAGCATGCGAGCACGGTCGCGGATCGTGCGGCCGTGCAGATTGCAGGCGCCATATTCTGTCACCACCCAGTGGACATCGCCGCGGGTCGTAGTGACACCGCTGCCTTCGAGCAGTTCGGGACAAATGCGGCTGATAGTGCCGTTGGCGGCTGTGGAAGCCAGGGCGATGATCGGGAGCCCTCCCGGCGAGCGGCCCGCTCCCCGGATGAAGTCCACCTGTCCGCCGATCCCGCTATAGAACCGGGGCCCGACAGAGTCGGCCGCCACCTGGCCAGTCAGGTCAACACTGAGGGCAGAGTTTATGGCGACCATGCGTGAGTTCGCAGCGATGACATCTACGTCATTGGTGTAGTTGGCAGCATGAAGCTCGACACCAGGGTTACCGTCGACGAAGTCATAGAGCTTGCGGCTGCCGAGGACGAATGCTGAGACCGCGACGCCGGGATGGAGCGTCTTGCGGGCGCCGTTGATGACGCCCGACTCGATAAGCGGCAGAACACCGTCGGAGAACATCTCGGTGTGCAGCCCCAGGTCCCGGTGGCCGCAGAGCGAAGCGACGACCGCGTCCGGGACGGCCCCGATGCCAAGCTGAAGGGTGGACCCGTCTTCGACGAGTTCCGCGACGTGCCGCCCGATCGCAATCGATTCTTCGGTCTGGCGGGCCGGGTTCGCCTCGGGCAGCTCGTCTTCGACCGCGACCGCGTAGTTGATCGACGACGCGAGCAGTTGATGTCCACCGGTTCGCGGCATTCGCGGGTTCACCTGGGCGATGACGAGGCGCGCCTGCTCGGCCGCCGCGAGGGCGCAGTCCACGGAGACGCCGAGCGAGCAGTACCCTCGCTCGTCGGGCGGCGTTACGTGGAGCAGGGCGACGTCCAGGGGAAGCGATCCGCCGGGCCCGAACAACTCGGGGATCTCGGAGAGGAATATCGGCGTGTAGTCGGCGCGGCCCTCCTGCACGGCCCGGCGCACGTTGGCGCCGATGAACAGCGCGTTGTGACGGAACCTTCCCTCGACTTCGCGCGCCGCGAACGGTGCGGGGCCCTCGGTGTGCATGGAGACAGTTTCGACGCCGGTTAGCTCGGAACTCCGGGCGATGATGGCACCGATTAGCGCCTGGGGAGTGGCAGCAGCGCCTTGAAGGTAGACACGTTGGCCCGATCTTACGTGCGCTGCCGCTTCAGCCAGAGATACGAACTTCATGGGACCACCGTACTGCACGGGGGCGCCGCTACCCAGCGGGGAATTCCCCGACTGAACGCGCGCGCGTTTTCAGGCGCTAACGACGCCCAGCGCCTGGAGGACGGCTACGCCGAGATAAATCGCCGACAGCAGGACGAGGGCCCCGGTCGTCGTCCAGGCAACGACATTCTTGGCCCTCGAGTTGACCCATTTCCCCATCAAGCGCCGGTCATTCACGAGCTTCAGGGCGAGGACAATGATGATTGGCAGGAGAATGGCACCAACCACATTCGGCAAAATGAGAAGGAAGACGAGCGGCACACCCGGCACCAGGACCGCGAGGGCGCCGATTAGGAGGAGTCCGGCGAAGAGGCCAAAGAACACTGGAGCCTGGCGTACGCCACGACTGACGCTCCGTTCCCAGCCAAACGACTCACAGATTGCGTAAGCCGTACTCAGTGGGAGTACCGCCATCGCCATGACAGCAGCGTTGAGGAGCCCGATGGCGAACAGTTCCGTTGTGAAGCCGCCTGCGAGTGGACGAAGCGACTGTGACACCTGCTCAACCGTGTCGGCGGGCTGGCCATGAGCCCAGAGCGTGGCCGCCGTCGTGAGGATGATGAAGAAGGCGATGACGTTGGTCACGACGGAGCCGGCGATGGCATCGAGGCTCGCGAACCGGGCGTCACGCTCGCCCAGCCCTTTGTCTACGACAGTCGACTGATTGAAGAACATGCCCCATGGCGTGATGGTCGTCCCGATTAGACTGATAAGAACTGTGAGAAACGGCAGGTTGAGCTGCATGGATGGGATGAAGGTCCCACGCGCGACATCGGGCCAGCTGGGGCCTGCGAGAAAGCCCGTAACGATGTAGGCGCCGAATACGAGGGAGAAGACGAGAAGGACCAGCTCAACTTTCCTGTAGGAGCCGTAGGCGACCGTGGTGAAGATGACTACAGCCGCCAGTGGAACGCTGATGAAGCGAGAGATGCCGAAGATCTCGGATGCACCGGCGACCCCGGCGAACTCGGCAACCGTCGTCGCGACGTTCGCAAGCAAGAGTGTCCCCATCGCCAACAGCGACACTCCGACCCCAAAGCGCTCCCGGATCAGATCTGCCAGTCCTTTGCCGGTAATCGCACCCATGCGGGCGACCATTTCTTGAACCACAGCCAGCGAGATCGTGCAAAGCACAAGGGCCCAGAGCATCGAGTAGCCGAAGTGGGCTCCGGCGATGGAATAGCCGGCCACCCCGGTCGGATCGTCATCGACGATACCGGTGATCATCCCCGGGCCCATGATTGCCAGGTAGAGCGCTAAGCGCCGTGAGAGGCCCCGTCGTTGAGCGATCGGAGGGAACAGTCGTCGCCACATTGATGATCCGCTCCCATGGCTACGTTTGGACCACGCCGAAGAGACTCAGAATCGCGACGACCATGTAGATGGTCGAAAGCGTGATGAGCACGGCCACGATCGTCCATGCGATGACGTTCTGACGGCGCGAGTTCACAAACCTGCCCATCAAGCGCCGGTCATTCACGAGCCGGAGAGCGAGGACCAGGATCACCGGGAGCAAGATCCCGCCGACGACATTCGGGAGGATCATAAGGAAGATGAGCGGCACGCCGGGGACAAGGACGGCAAGCGCGCCGGCAACGAGAATCGCTCCGAACAGTCCGAAGAAGGCCGGTGCCTCGCGGACGCCGCGGTTGACGCTTCGCTCCCAGCCAAAGGCCTCGCAGACCGCATAGGCAGTGCTGAGCGGCAGCACAGCCATGGCCATCAGGGAAGCGTTCAGGAGCCCGATGGCGAACAGTTCTGACGCGAAACTCCCGGCGAGCGGGCGCAGTGCTTTCGAAACGTCGTCCACCGTGTTGGCGGGTTCGCCATGGGCCCAGAGAGTCGCGGCCGTGGTGATGATGATGAACGCCGCAACGATGGCCATGATGACGGAGCCGGCATAGGCATCGAGCCCGACCATCTTGACGTCCTTTTCGCCGACGCCTTTATCAACCACGGCTGCCTGGTTGTAGAACATCTCCCAGGGCGTAATCGTCGTGCCGATGAGCCCGATGAGGACCGTCAGGAAGGGCAGGTTGAAACGAATTGAGGGAACGAGGAAGCCGTGAGCCACCCCACCCCAGTCCGGACCCGCCTGGAAGCCTGTGATGATGTAGGCGCCGCAGACCAGCGAGACGGCCAGTAGGACCATCTCGACTTTTCGATACGAACCGTAGGCGACCAGCAGGAAGATGATGAGGGCAGCTGCGGGCACTGTAATGAAGCGCGAGATGCCGAAGATCTCGGAGGCCCCGGCGATGCCCGCGAACTCCGCGACCGTTGTGGCTGCGTTGGCGATGAGCAGGGTCACCATCGCGACAAGCGAAATCGCCACTCCAAAGCGCTCGCGGATGAGGTCCGCCAGGCCTTTCCCCGTGACGGCGCCCATCCTGGCAACGGTCTGCTGGATGGTGGCCAATGCGATTGCCGAGAGCAGAAGCGCCCAGAGCATCGAATAGCCGAAGTGGGAGCCGGCGATCGAGTACCCCGTAATCCCGGTGGCGTCATTGTCGACGATGCCTGTCAGGAGACCAGGACCCATGAGCGCCAGGGGTATGGCCAGGCGCTGATAGAACCGGAGATGGCGTGGCCGCCGGATAGGACTGCTTGCAGCGGGAACCGCCCGCTCCTCGACCGGGCTAGGCACGGGCACGGCGCGGGCGGGTGCGCCAGGCACGCGGGGCGAAGAGGTCGATGGCATCGGCGATGGCGACTTCGCCCATCAGGCGGTCCTCAGCGTCAACAACGGCAACGGACAGCAGCCCGTAGTGGACCAGCATGCGGGCAACTTCCTCGTCGGTATCGTCGATGCGGACGGTGTAGATATCCCGCTGCATGACGGTGTTCACATTTACACCCGGAGGGTTAACAAGAAGCGCCGCCAGCGAGATATGGCCCATCACGTGGCCATCGGCATCGACGACGTACACCTGGGAAATCTCATCGCCGTCACCGCTGGCGCGGCGCACAGCCGCGATAGCGTCCGCAAGAGTGGCGCCCTGTGGAACCGTGACGACGCTCGTATTCATGAGCCCGCCGGCCGTGTCCTCGTCGTAGGCCATGAGGTTCCGGACCTCGTCCGCGGCGGAGGGCTCCATGAGAGCCATCAGCTCTTCAGCGCGCTCTTCGCGGACGTCGCCGAGGACATCGGCGGCCTCGTCCGGTTCCATCTCCTCCAGTACGTCGGCCGCTTCCTCGGGCTCCATCGCGGAGAGAACGGCGGCCTGGTGTTCTTCGGGGAGTTCTGCCATTGCGCGGGCGGCAGTCTCGTCGTCGAGAGCTTCGAGCACGTCGGCGGCTTCCGCCGGCGACATCTGGCTCACGACTTCGGCGATATCGGCGGGGTGCATCTTCTGGAGGCGGTCATAGGGAATGCGAAGGCGAATCTCGCCCAGCGCCGGCGTGATGTCGACCTGTTCCCAGTCGATAAGTCGAGGGGCGGCTCGTGAGAGGAGGAATCTGCCGAGACCGATACGTCGGAGCAGTCCCAGGGTCGAGTTATCGACACCTGCCACGCGGAGGTCACTGTCCAGTTGCGTCAAAGCGACGTCGTTTACGCGGACAAGCCTCGCGCCGGTCGTATTCACGATCTGCTTGTCGAGGACATCACGGGCGAGCCAGATGACATCGTCCGTAGGAGCGGGGAAATTCGCGGCTTTGAAGCTTCGCTTCAGCGTTGCGCCCTGCGCCGCGACGGAGGCAACACCGCTCCAGGGCACCGCGTGGAGGCCAGCAGCGTCGCCCACCACGACCGCGCTTATGGGCGGATAGGGGGAATCCGCGGTGATCAGGAGATCGCGCAGGGTTCCCACGCGAGCGCCATCGGCGTCGAACACGGGCCGACCACGGACCTGGCTCAGGAAGGACATTTTTCCGCCTCCCGGGGTTCATGAGAGGGAGGCGGACCCGCCGCGGCTCAACCGCAGCGGCGACAACGGACGTTGTCTACGAGCGGCCCAGCCGGGAAGGGAAGCCTCCCCCAGGTTGGTGCGGGTGGCGGCTTCTGGAGCCGCCGGTGTTAGTACGCATATATTTTCGTTGTGTTCCTCTGCCTGGCAGGATAACTGCCTGGCAAGTGTGAAATTACCCCCACCGATCGGGAGGGTCAACCGCCGAAAATCGCAGGGAAAAGGGAGCGGATCGGACCTGCTGCCTTCCCAGGGAAGAGGGGAAAAGGCTGGGGTGGACGGAGGGGATCGAACCCTCGATCTTCAGGGCCACAACCTGACGCGTTAACCGCTACGCTACGCCCACCGTGAAGTGCAGAGAGGGATCGTACCGCGCCGGGCGCCTAGTCGCCACGTGGGAGGCGCGCTAGTACTTCGAGACGTTGATCTCTTCCATGCGGCCCGTGACCAGGTAGATCACACGCTCGCCGATGTTCGTGCACCGGTCGGCGATCCGCTCGAGGTTGTGAGCTGTCCAGAGCAGATGGGTGTTCCGCTGGATCGTCGATGGATCGGCGATCATCGCGCGGGTCGCCTCGTCGTAGACGCTGTCCTGGAGCCGGTCGACTTCATCGTCCGCTTCGCACACACGGCGGGCCAGTTCGACATCGTGATCGATGTACGCCTTCAGACTGTCCCGGAGCATGGTTATCGCCCGGTCGGCCATCGCCGGGATGTATCCGAGGCGCCGAGGAGCGGGCTCATCGGCGAGCAAGAGGTTAATCCGGGCAATGCCCTCGGCGTGGTCAGCAATCCGTTCGAGGTCGGTGATGACGAAGAGCATGCTAACGAGCAGGCGAAGGTCACTCGCCATGGGCTGCTGGGTAGCGATGACGAAGATGCAGCGGTCCTCGATATCGAAGCGCTTCGCGTTGATCGCGGCGTCGTCCGCGATCAGCTGCTGCGACCACGCGAGATCGCCGTCGCGGAGCGCCTCCATAGAATCGAGGATCGCCTTCTCGGTCATGGACCCCAGGACGAGAACCTCATCCTGGAGCTGCTTGATCTCGGTGTTAAACAGGTCACGTGGCATGCCGGTCCACCTTTCCTAGCCGAACCGGCCGGTGATGTAGTCCTCGGTCCGCTGGTCCTGGGGTGCGGTAAACATCTCGGCCGTGGAACGATATTCGATCAGATGACCGGCTCCGTCTTCGCCCAT
>DATCGT010000222.1:0-7715 GCA_036508775.1 Tepidiformaceae bacterium
AGATGAGCCAGCGCCGCCTTCAGAACCTCATCGATATCGAGGTGCCCGTTGAACCAGTCGAGGAAAGCAGCCACCTCTCGGTCAACGTGCGGCGCGGCCGGCGTTTGGAAGTGGACGCGCTCTCTCCCGATGGGGCCTGAAACAACTTGCATCGGACCGGCGCTGTCGTCACGCCAGGCACCAACGGTGATTTTGCGCATGCCGCTGCGCCCCGTTGGGAACCGGGCTGCGTGCCACGAGAAGAGCCGTTCTGTCGTAAGCGCATCGCTGTAATGCTGTGTCGCGTCGAGCATTACCTCGACGACGCCTTCGACGTAGTGCTCAGCCGGTCTTAGAGCACCAATATCGAGGCCCAGGCGCCGCGCGACGGAGGACCGTATTTGCTCCACGTCAAGCTTCTCGCCCTCAATCTCGCTACTCGTGACGACATCGGCTGTGAGAGTTTCGAGCACGGCCTGCTCTCGGAGCGCGAATCCCAGGGCCTCCATCCGGCCGATGAGACGGCCCTGGCGGTAGCGGACCTCCGCCAACGACGAGGCAAGTCGCTCGGTGTTCCAGCGCCAGCCAGGCCAATCTTCAAGTTCATGGATATACATTCACCGCAGCTCCTGCGGCGATTGTAGTCGTTAATCATGGCGGGAGGCAAGATAATGACCGCATATATTGCGGAGAATACAGGAGGTAATCGCCGCACCGCGCAACATCGAGCGTACGAAAAGCTTGGGTACCGTCATGTTCAGCGTATTCGCCTGTGGGGCCCCAATAATACATAAGGCCTATTCCCAGGAGTTCCTCACCCTGGGAATTGTCACCCTGGGAATAGGCCTTCACGTCGAGAGTCGTCTAGTCTAGTCGTTGGGGGCGGTACCAAATCGCCCGGTGGGCCCCTGGCCTCCGCGGAGCTGCTGACCGGCGAGTGAGCTCACTCAAGCAGCGATTAGAGCCGATTCCTCAATCTGGCTGTCATCGACCCGCTCCTCTGCCCCGGGACGGGCAATCACTCGCTCATGGAGAGAGCGGTAGTTCCTAGTCCTGGGCATTGCCACGTTCCTCCTGTTTCAGATCGGTCAGATGCTCATCGTAGAGGTCGTCTGCCAGCGGGACGGCAGTCCGCCTAGCCCGGGCATTCGGAACATCCTGGCGCCAGCAAGAGATTCAAGAGCGCACCGAAAGGCTTCGTGGGGCCATGACGGGTCGGCGCGCCTGATCTCCACGGGCGTTGGCCACTGGTTCGCGCTCGAGCGCTTGCTATGAAAGCGGGTGACGCCAACGTAGGCCGGGGAAGCGGCTGAAGTCCCGATCGGTCGTTATCCATTCGCAGCCGGATTCGATCGCGAGCGCGGCAAGGTACGCGTCCGCAATGAGGTTCCCTCGCGCACCGGCATCACGACAGAGGCGATCGAAGATGTCCCAGTGCCGTTCGCCCGGTGTCACGATCACGGTGTTGGGCTGCGCACGTAGCGCCTCGGCGAACGCCAGCGCATCAGCGACCGGCGCGGGTGACGAAAAGATCCGGGGATGTGTCGAGACGCGCACGAACCCGCTGAGCGCGAGTTCAGAGACACCAAGTGGCTCATCCGCGATGATGGCCGACTGGAGCCATTCCCGATACCGCTGGTGATCGGGCGTCCCTTCGTGGAACGCATAGACGAGCACATTGACGTCGAGCAGGATCAGATCGGCGCCTCTTCCATGAGGTCCAGCAGGCCGGATCCATCATCGAGGTCGACACCGGCCCGCAGCCCACCGCCGGGAAACGTCGGGAGTTGAACCCTCGGCTGCGGGTGCGCCCCGCGCTGGCGCGCGATGGAGGAGCGAAGAGCGTCCGCAACCACAGCGTTCAGGGTCCTGCCCGAGCGCGCGGCGATTTCTTTCGCCTCAGCGAGGAGCCGATCGTCGATCGTGATTGTCGTACGCATGCATCAAAGTGTGTCTATCTCACATTAAGATGTCAATGCGCTTGTCGGGCAGCAAACCGGAGAGTAGGTGTCAACGCCCGCGAAGCTAACTCGACCGCCAAGCGAGATCGGGAGGTTCCGGCTTCTCGATCGGCAACTCGAAGCGAAACGGGACCACATTGTTCATCCCTACGCGTGACCGTGCAGTCACGCCAAGGTCTGCACGGTGGTGAATGCACTTAATCGGACCTCAGCAGACTCAGAACGGCCTATCCGTAGCTGCGGCCCAGAGTCTGCGGCCCCCTCATCACACCTCGTCCCGGGAAGAATCATGAGCTCCCCGACGGGGCCGTGGTGATCTCGTACAGCGCTTTCGTTCTGCGGGCTCACCCGCTTCTGCTCAACGAATGTGTTACTCGCCCGTCAGGTGGGACTGGTCCCGAGCCCGGGACGGTAGCAAACGATCGCAGTACGGTTTTGGCGATTGAACGCCACCAATGAAGCCCCAGGTCAACGCGTGCCGCTCGGCGCGACGATGGCAAAGCGCGAGAAGCTCATCCTCCTCAACGTGCTCGTGCTCTGCCTGTTCTTGACCGCGCTGGACCAGTCCATCGTGGCCACGGCGATCCCCCACGTGCTCGCGGACCTCGGCGGGTTCAACCTGCTCGCCTGGGTCATCACCATCTACCTGCTGACCTCGACGGTCACCATCCCCATAGCGGGGAAGCTCTCGGACATGTTTGGGAGGAAGCGCTTCCTCCTCGCCGGTGTCGGGCTGTTCGTTGCGGGTTCGGCAGCCTGCGGCGGTGCGCCCAGCATGTCCTTCTTGATCGGGGCGCGAGCGGCGCAAGGCGTCGGGGCGGGTCTGATTACCGCCTGCGTCTTCGGGACGATGGGCGATCTGCTCACCCCGATTGAGCGGGCGAAGTACTTCGCGCTGACGGTCGGTGGATTCACCTTCGCCTCAGTCGCTGGCCCAACTTTGGGCGGCTTCTTCGCCGACGGTCCGGGCTGGCGCTGGTGCTTCTACGTCAATCTGCCGCTGGGCATCCTCGCTGCGATCTTTATCGTCCTGCGGCTCCCGGCAGGACGCGGTGCCGGTGGTCGCATTTCAGAGATCGACTTTCTCGGAGCCGCCCTCCTCAGCGTTGCAACGGTCTGTTTCCTGATGGCGATCGTTTGGGCGAGCGTGCAATTCGGCTGGGCTGGGTCGCCGACCCTCGGTTTGCTGCTTGCGACGCTCGTCATGGTCGTCGCGTTCCTATGGCAGGAACGTCGACACGCCTATGCGATCATTCCGCTCGATCTCTTTCGTAATGTCTCTTTCTCGCAGGCGATTGCGATCACGATCGTGCAGGCGGCCGGAGTGATGGCCGCCTCGCAGTTTTTGCCCACGTTTGTGCAGACTTCGCTCCAGGGCTCTGCGACCGTATCTGGCCTGCTCGTGATGCCCCAGGCCGTGGGCTCGCTCGTGAGCAGCATTGTGTGCGGACAGCTCATGTCTCGAACCGGGAAGACGCGCAATCAGATGGTCGTGGGAGCCTGCATCATGGCGGTCTCGGCGTTTCTGTTGATGCACATGCATACGGGCGAACCGCTCTGGCACATCGCGGTGTTCCTGGTGGTCATGGGGCTGGGCAGCGGCCTGATCTTTCCTGTGACGCAGGTCGTCGTGCAGTCCTCGGTGTCCCAGGACCGCCAGGGGATCGCTGCGAGCACGCGCCAGTTCTTTAACCAGATTGCCCAAACCATTGGCGTTGCGATGTTTGGACTGGTTCTCACGACCGTTTACGCAAGCTCATTCACGCAGAACAGCACCTCGTTCGCGGCGGCGCTCCCGGCATCGACCTACAACGCGCTGAAGGACCCGACGCTCTCCCTCGAACCGACCAAGTTCGCCCAAATCAGTAGTGACGTCACCCGTCTGCCCGGCGGGACCGAAATCCTGGCGCAGGCAACAGCGGCGCAACGGGAGTCGGTCGCCACAGCGACAGATCGCATCTACACATTCGTGTTTGCCGCGGCGATCGGATTGTTGGTCATCACGCTGCTCTTCCGCGAGATTCCACTGCGGCGGACCTTCGACATCGAAGAGGGATAACTCTCGGGGCCTCCGGGTCTGGCAGCGTCACCGTGCCGAGATACCGAAGGGCGCCCGCGAGTGGCAGGATACCTGCAACGGGTGCCTGGTTCGGCTGACGGCGGGCCGCACTAGAAGGGAGCCTCCATGGCAGCGATCATCCAGACCGAAAAGCTGACCAAGTTCTATCGAGCCCACCGTGGAATCATCGACGTTGACCTGGAGGTAAGCGAAGGCGAAGTGTTCGGCTTCTTGGGCCCAAATGGTGGCGGGAAGACGACGACGATTCGGACGGTCCTCGACCTTATCCGCCCGACAAGCGGCAGGGCGTTCGTATTCGGGATCGAGTCGAGCGCCGACCCGGTCGCCATCCATCGTCGGATCGGCTATCTCCCGGGCGAGTTCGCCCTGTATGACCGGCTCACTGGTGGGCAGACGATTCAGTATTTCGCCAATCTCCGGGGCGGGGCGATGCGGCCTATCAGGCTTCGCTGATCGAGCGTCTCGATGTCGACCCGTCGCGACGCTACAAGGAGTACTCGAAGGGCAACAAGCAGAAGATTGGATTGATCATCGCTCTCCAACATCGGCCGGATCTCCTCGTCCTCGACGAGCCGACGTCTGGTCTCGATCCAATCGTGCAGCAATCGGTATATGCCCTCCTCCGCGAAGCAAAAGCCGAGGGCCGGACGGTCTTTCTTTCGAGCCACATCCTCAGCGAGGTCGAACGAACCTGCGACCGGGTGGCGATCATTCGGGACGGGCGCCTTGTGACGGTTGAGCGCGTGGAAGCACTGCGAGACCTCGCCCACCACCAGGTGGAGCTGCGCTTCGCGGGCCCGGTCCCCGCGGCCGAATTCCAGGCTGTGGCCGGAGTCAGTGATGTCGCGACTGAGGACCATATCCTGCGTCTGCGGGTGACCGGCGCGATGACGCCTGTCATCCAGGCTGCTGCGCGCTATGAGCTGCTCGACTTTGTCAGCCGCGAGCCGAGCCTCGAGGAGACGTTCCTGGCGCAATACGGCGAGGCAGCACCTGAGAGCGGCCCCCGGTGACCGCTGAGCCAGGCAGGGGGGCGCCCCGCGTCATGTCAGTGTCGCTTCGGAGCCGGCTGTATGGGTTCGGCAGCGTCTACGGCAAGACGCTGCACGACTCCAGGCGCACCATCCTCATCATGGCCGGGCTGATGGCAGTGATGTTGCTCGCTGGTGGCGCGCAGTACGGCTCGACCTACGCGACGGCACAGTCGCGAACTGATCTCGATACCCTGATCAGCGCCATGCCGACGGCGCTGGTGGGGGTCTATGGCAACCCGTCGCCCGCGCACATCCAGACGCTCGGTGGACTGATCTCCTGGAAAGAGGGGCCATCTTTCGCGGTCACAGCGGGCCTCTGGTCGATCCTTGCGCTGTCGTCGACTCTCGCTGCGGAGGCCCAAAAGAGGAGCCTCGATTTTGTGGCCGTGGCCCCTCTCGGGCAGCGACGGGTTGCGATCGAGAAGATTGCCGCGCACGTGACCGGCCTGCTGGTCGTCATGGCAGTTGTGGCGGGGGCGGCGTGGCTGGCGGGGTTTCTCTTCGGCACTCTGCCGGGCGACGCCATTAAACCTGGTGCCGCGATCGGATTCGCGTTGTGGACGGGACTCATGGCGCTCGCGTCAGGCTCGGTCGCCTTTGCCCTGGCACCGGTGGTCGGCCGCGCTGGCGCGGCCGGGATCGCTGGCACGGTCATGATCGGCGGGTACTTCCTGAACGGCTACCAGGCGGCGGTTCCAGCGTTTTCCGGTTGGGCGAATGCTACGTGGTTCGGGTGGACCACCCAGCACCAGGCACTCGCCGCTCAGTTCGACTGGCCTTCTCTCGTCCCGGTGGCGCTCGTCTCCGTGGTCCTGTTCATCGTGGGTGTGGAGGCGTTTGCCCGTCGCGACATCGGGGAGACCGTTGCACTTCCCTGGCCCGGCCTTCCGGCTGTGACGCTTGGCCTCCGCGGTCCGGTCACTCGATCGCTCGGTGAGCGTCTGCCGCTCGCCATCGCCTGGGGCAGCGGCATCGGCCTCTTCGGCCTCGTCCTGGGTGCTTCCTCAGGGTCGTTCAGTACCGAACTTGCCAGGACTTCGTCTGACTCACTCAAGCTCTTTCACACCCTGTTCCCGAGAATCGACCTCACCACTTCTGGCGGCTTTCTGCAGCTCAGCTTCGTGGAGTTCGGATTCATCCTCGCCGGCTTTGCATCAGCGACCCTCGTTGCCGGCTGGGCTTCGGACGAAGCTGGCGGTCGCCTCGACCTGCTCCTGGCGGCACCGCTCGCACGGGCGCGCTGGGCGGTCTCAAGTGGGCTCGGTGTCTTCGCAGCTATCGGAGTGATGACCGCACTGCTCGCACTCGGAGTCGGCTGCGGCGCGGCGATAGCGGGAGGCAACCCCACCGTGCCAGCCCTCGGTGCAGCCGTGCTCGGGTTGTATGCCGTCGCGCTGGCCGGGGTAGGTGTCGGCATAGGCGGTCTCGTGCGGACTTCGATCGCCGGGGAGGCGGTGGTGGTGCTTGTGGTCGCCACGTTTCTGGTCGATTTGATCGCACCGGCGCTCAAGCTTCCCGGCTGGGTCCACCAGCTTGCGCTCACCAACCACATGGGCCTGCCGATGATGGGGAACTGGGACTGGGTCGGCATCTCGGCATGTCTCGCGCTCGCACTCGGTGGGCTGGCTTTAGCGGGCTGGGGGATGAGCCGCCGTGACATCGCGACATAACGTCCGGCTCGTGACAATCCTCAGAGGCTGGTAGCGACGGGAAGGATGAGCCGGGACGGGTGAGCTTCGTCGTGGAAGACCTGGTTTGTCGAAGGCAGGCGGTTCGATTCGAAGAACGGGAAATCGCTGTTCGAAATGTCAACGCGGATTCGGTGGCCCGCCCTGAAGACGTTCGCCACGGGCCAGATTTCGATGTCAAACTCATAAACCCGGCCCGGTTCAAGGTCCTGCGGCGTTTCGTGAGAGAGGCGATGGCTCGCCTTCAACGCCCCCATATTGAGAAGCTGGGCGCGGCCATCCGGGAAGACGTCGCACAGCCGGACGACCCAATCCACATCTCGTGCATCGCTTGAGGCGAAGAGGCGGACGCTGGGGCTGCCAATGACGGTCAGGTCTTCGGCCAGGGGAGATGACGTGTAGCTGAGGCCGTTTTCCTGTTGGCCCTGGTCCGCCGGGTCGCGAGGGGTGGGGTTCGGGTTGGACGGGTCGTGGGTGAGGAGATCCGGCTTTTGGTGGGGAAGCGGCCCCGCCAGCAGGGTCCCGTCGCCGGCAAGGTGGAAGGGCTCCGGCTGAACGGGGATGGGCCAGGCGGGTGTGTCCAACCAGCGCTCTTCGCCCATCAAGTAATAGCGCGCTGCCGGCCCTTCGGTAACGCCGTTCTGGGCGCCTTTGAGGAAGTGGTCGAACCAGCGCAACAGCAGCGCCTGGTAGCCCCCCTCCGGGTCGAGCGCCCCCGGGACCAGCGCGCCAGGGCTCATGAATAGCCGCTTCGGAGCGGAAAGGCCATCGTGGGCCATGATCGTGCCGCGCCCGAAATGGTCGAAGAGCACCCCACCGTGCAGAGTCGGGGTATCGACTTCTGCGAGGCGATGGGCGAAGCTGCGCGTCTTCCAGAAATCGTCGTAGGTCGGGTGCTGGAACATCTCGGTCAGCCAGTCGAGGTTGATCGGGTTCTTGCCTGCGGTCATGCGCTTGTGGTACTGGTGGTAGC
>DATCGT010000223.1:0-4058 GCA_036508775.1 Tepidiformaceae bacterium
CATCGTGCGCAACGAGAAGAAGGCCATCGCGCCGATGAACACCGCGACCGCCACCGAGGCCAGGGCACGACGCTCGAGCCGGTGAATGACGAAGGCTGCGAAGCCAGCTAGGCCGAGGAGGAACACGAGCCGGACGACGGCCACGGCCATCCCTCCGCCCGGGAGGAAGACCGCGACGATGACCGCTCCCGCCGAAATCGCCGCAACGGCGAGCAGCGCGGTGACGGCGTTGCGCGGATTCGGCTTTGGGTCCCACGCCTGCCAGGCCCGGTTCACCGTCCAGGCCGCGAGCAGGGCGGATGGGAGGGCAAGGTGTGTGTTGAGCCACGGCATCTTCTCCCCGGCCATGGAAAGCGCGATCCATACACCCGCAAGCCATGTCACCAGGAATCGCGAGAATGCGTTGCCACGAACCACCGACCACCAGAGCCCGCCGATGACGATGCCCAGGGTGAGGAACTCATAGGCCGGCATGAGCATGTCGTAGTAGAACCATGGCTGGTTCCCGCGAGCGAAGCCCTGCTGCGAGAGCCAGTAATCGAGCGACCCCCAGGGGCCGGTACAGAGGCCGCTCATGTTGGTCCAGAGCGAAGTCATCAGGGTGAGGTAGACGAAAGCGGATGCCGCAAACGCGATGGCCCAGGTGCGGGCGCGCCATTGCAGACCCACGAACGCGGCGGCGCTGGTCATAGCCATAAAGAGCCCGCCAACGGCGATGATGTCGTTCGTCGGCATGTCCGGGGTACAGGTGAGGCGTCCCTTCGCGACGATCCCGGCATGTTCGAGGGGCGACTTCAGGAACGCGCTGAGCAACGGGAGGATGATCGTCCCGAGGAGAACAAGGACGTCCCCCGGGCGGGGCAGCGTCTCCCATCCGAGCCGCTTCCGTATGGTCCGGAAGAAAGGCCACAGCGCCACGATGGCCCAGGCGACAGGAGCGAGGGCCATTCCAAGGAGGAGCCGGCGCCACCCCTGGTTCATCTCGCGTGACTCGAGGTAGTCACGGGCGAGCTCCACGCCGGTGTGCACGCTGAGAAAGACCAGGAAGACGGCGCAGGTCAGGTAGGTGGCTTCCTTCGTCGTCATCGAGCCGGTGAAGGCGAGCGCGAAGAGGATCAGCCAGCGGTCACGGCCCTCGGCAACGTAACGCCACATCGCCACGACCATCGCCATCGTGAAAAACGCCATGTAGATGTCTTCGCGGAAGAAGCGACTGAAGTAGACCAGCGTCGGCGAAAACGCGAGAAAGGCGACCGCAGCCATCGTTCCGACCGCACCAAAGCGGCGGCGAAGGAGCAGCGGCAGCGCGACCAGCGCCGAACCGAAGAGCGCCGCCGACACGCGGGCCGTGTAGTCACTCGCCCCGAAGATCAGGAATACCAGGGCCTGGACGTGATAGTAGAAGGGTCCATGGAAGATCGGGTCGTGCTTGTAGCTGCCCTGGAGCAGGCCCCACGACCACTGGGCATGGATGCTCTCGTCGTGGTGCAGCGCCCGCGCGCCCAGGTCCCAGAATCGGAGCCCAAAAGCCGCCGCGAAGATTGCCGCATAGAGCAGCATCTCCCAGGTGACGTTGATCCGCATCGAGAGGACCCGGTCGAGAACCGCGGGCCGCCGCTCCTTGCCGAAGTCGATTGCGCCAGCGGTCATTGCGGCGTCCTCACATAGACCGCGATCCCCAGCGGGCTGGTCGTGACCGAACGGCGGTCAATGAGCCAGTGGAGATACTGCAGGAAGGTCCCGGCAGGCTGATCGACCTCGGTGGCCAACGCCCAGTCGCCTTCGAGTGGGTCCATGCCGTCAGGCTTGGCGAGCCCCTGCGGCCAGATCGCCACCATCGCGTCAGGCGGGATTCGAGTGGCGACCACGAGAGTACCGGAGTCGCGGAAAGGCCACGTAATATCGTCCGCAAGGCTCGTGTGGACCACGACCAGGCCGTGCTGATCGGCCGCTTTCTGAAGAGCGATGTCCCGCAGCTGGCGCGCCTGGGCGGTAATCGTTGGCGAGAGCAGCGGCGCCTCGTTCACGCTGAGAGCGATGCCCATCGTCCCGGCCAGTAGCGGCAGCAGTGCGGCGACGCCGCATGCCACCAGCGACGGCCGCCCCTGCGGGAGGGCCGCGACGGAGGCTATGCCCACGCCCATGAGCGCGATGAGCAGCACGATGAAGACCCGCTGGGAGACCGGCGCATACCCGAGGCGTGCCCAGTTGATGCTGATGGCAATCGCGAGGAGGCCCAGGAACCCGGCAGCCGGGACAAGGAAGCGGGCAGTGGTCCAATCGGCCCGGACCATCGCTGAGACCCCGCGGGCGAGAGCGGGCCCGAGAAAGATCGCAGCCGGGGTGGTCAGGGCGACGAGCGGCACGATGGTGTGCGACTGCGATGACGACAGGGCCCAGGCGAGGGACGCCAGGGCCCACCCGCCCAGTACCTGGTCGTGCGGATCCAACCCCCGGATTGGCCAGCGACGGGAGCCGACGAGGCCCAGGGCAACCGCCGCCGTTACAAGGAGGGGCCAGGCGTAGATGAGGAACGCGTCCGTGCCGGTCGCCGTCGACCAGCGCTGGTCATAGCCGTCCGCGAAAAGCCGGACTGGCGCGATGACCAGGTGGTCCCAGCCGAGTCCGAACCGGAAACTCGTGACGAGTATTCCGAGGAGCAGCGCAGCCGCGGTGAAACCCGCCTGTCGGGACCGGGAGTGCTCACGTCGCCAGAGCCGCGAGGCCGCCCAGGCGAACACGAGCGGCAACGCCAGGGGGCCCGACACGGCGGCAAGAAAGGCTGCCAACGGAGGCGCCCAGCGCCAGCCCGGCGGTCGTGTCATCAGAACGAAGAGCCAGAGGCTGAGCGGCAGGTCAAACCCAAGAGCGGAAGCCTGCGATCCAACGAGGAGGCCCGGCGCATCGAACGCGAGGAGCAAGAGGGCCACGAGGGCACCCGCCTCCCCGATACGCGGGCGGAGCAGGTACAGCGCACCGGGGATCGACGCCGTCGCCGCGAACGCAAGGATGCGCGCCGGTACCTCTGAAGTCGTCCAGTGGAAGGTCAGAGCGGTCAGAGCCTGGAAGAGGGTCGGGACGAAGCGCGCATCGCTGACCCGGAGGTGCGCCTGCCATGCGCCCGACAGATGGATGAGTTCGGACCCGTTGACCGGCGCGCGCCAGACCGGACCGATCCGTAGAAGCAGGAAGACGGCGACGACCACGATCCACGCGAGTGACGAGACCCGGAACGTGAACACGGCCCGTGGTGGCGCGCTCTCTGCTGGCTCTGGTGCGGTGGTCATGACGTGGTGACCACCTGGTACGAGGGAAGCTCGTAAACCCGGAGGTCGCCAGCGGAAAAGACAACGTCGAGGAAGGTCGCAAACGGAGGAAGCGCGTCAGCCGGATACCGCGACTGTTCGACGCGACCGAAGACAAGGTAACGCGCACCCGCGTCCTGCATCGCTTTCAGGACACCCTCCGGTGTGGTCGAGAGGTAGGCACTGTCGAGGACGTCCTGGCGGCGGGTAAGTTCCGCCACGTTGGCAGCGGTATCACCGCGCCATTGGATCTCATGGAAGTACCAGCCGACGAGCGTCGCCCTGCCGGTTCTGCCGCTGATGCGAGCGGCATCGGTGTAGTCCGAGCCCGAGTCAAAGACCGCAAGCCGCCCGGTAGCGTCTCGCCGCCACGCCCGCCCCGATGCTTCAACAAGCTGTTGACCCGGCGTGACATTGTCCTGCACCCATCGTGTGAGAGCGTATTCGTCGGGATCGTTTCGGGCGACTGAGGCGAGGCCATCGATTGTGTTCTCCGACTGACTGAAGCCGTTCGTGCGGTTCGGAAGGGCCGTGGCCGGGTAGACGAGGCCAGCGAGCACCAGCAGTCCGGCCGGCGCCGCTAGCAGGCCCCTTCGGGAGCCCCCGATCAGGAGAGCACGGGCGATCATCGCGATTCCGATCCCGCCCGCGACCGCCAGCAGCAACCACGCCTGGTACGACAGCTTGAACACCGTGTTGAGGCGCGGCTGCGAGTCGAAGAAGACGTCGCGGATGAGGAAAAGCTCCGAGCCG
>DATCGT010000224.1:0-5440 GCA_036508775.1 Tepidiformaceae bacterium
GGACGCTGAAGGACGCCGCTACTTCGGGGCCATGGGTCGCCGACCGTTGCAGCCATGACAACTCGAGAAGGTGCCGCATTACTGGCACTACTACCAAGGAGATGGCGTTTCGCTGCGCTTGCACGTCAAGCCTGATCCAGCAGGTCGGGATTGGCCAAGCCCGGCCTGCTGGCCTAATCCCTTCGGAACGCATGGCTACGCAAAGGTACCGGGTACTCTGACAGCAACCGTGACAGCAACGTGAGCGCACAAGGGCACTCGCTCGATGCACACTGATAGGTGATGTGAATCTGCCGACGACCGGCAGCGCACGCTCGCGCAAGGCTGAAATCGAATTCCTAAACCATGTGCGCAGGTTCGATTCCCGCCGGGGGCACCAGCTTCTTCGGCGTCGTAAGATGCACCCCATGCTCATTGGGGTCATCTCCGACACTCATCAACCGGCTGAACGCAGAACGCTCTGGGATGAGGTCCACACCGCGTTCAAGGGAGTCGATCTCATCCTCCACGCGGGCGATATCGTCATCCCCGCAGTGCTGGACTGGCTCGAAGACATCGCTCCTGTGGTGGCTGCGCGCGGCAACAACGACCACGGTTGGGATGACTCGCGGATGAAGGACGTCCAGTCGCTGGATTTCGACGGTCTGCGGTTGGCCATGATCCACATCATGCGGCCGGAAGACCGGCCAATTGAGGAACTGAAGCAGCGGTACCTGGGCGGCGCCCATGCCGACATCATGGTGACCGGTGACACGCATGTGGAGCGCCTCGACTTCCGGGATGGCGTGCTGCAGATGAACCCCGGGAGCCCGACGCTTCCCCATCACCGGTCGACCCGCCTCGGGACCGTCGGGCTGCTCGAAATCGACGGCGGGAACGTCGAGGCGCGGATCGTGAGGCTCGGCCACACGGAAGGTCGCCCCAACCCCGGGATCGAGTACTCGTTCAGGCCAGGAACGGGAGTCATTCGACTCGGTTAAGCGGTTCTGACTGCCATTACGACGCGGCAGGTGCGGGCGGCGTATCGTACGGACCCATGACGGCACCGATTCTTCCAATCGAGGGATATTCCGACCCACGGTTCGGCCCCGTCCGGGACGCATTCGTGGAGATCTTCGCGGACGGCGCGGAGGTCGGGGCCAGCCTCTCCGTAACCATTGAGAACGAACCTGTGATTGACCTCTGGGCGGGCTACGCCGACGCGGAGATGTCCCGGCCCTGGGCGAAAGACACGATCGTCAACCTCTATTCGATCGGGAAGGCGCTCACTGCAACATGCGTCCTTCGCCTCGCTGATGAGGGGCGCATCGACCTGGACGCGCCGGTAGCGCGCTACTGGCCCGAATTCGCACAGGGCGGAAAGTCCGGGCTGCCAGTGCGGCTCGTGTTGCCTCACCAGGCCGGGTTGCCCGCAATCCGGCGGAAGCTCGCGGCGGGGACGGTTTACGACTGGGAGGCAATGACCTCCGCCCTGGCCGGGCAGGAGCCATGGTGGGTGCCCGGCACCGCCCACGGCTATCACGTGAATACCTACGGCTTCATCCTCGGCGAAATCGTGCGCCGGGCAAGCGGAAAGAGCCTCGGAACCTACTTCCGCGAGGAGATTGCCGGTCCTGCCGGTATCGACTTCCACTTCGGGATTGGGCCTGAGTTCGATGCCAGGTGCGCCGACGTCCTGCCCTCGAAACCGCGTCCCGGTGACGCACCTGCCCGGCCTGCCGCGCCACCGGGTGACTACGACTCCCTGGAGGGGCTGGACCGGATGCGCGCCGGCGCCTATCGCAACCCGCCCGAGATCTCCGGGAGCGGCGTCGTGAACACCCGGGCCTGGCGAGCCTGCGAGGTGCCGTCGACGAACGGCCACGGGAACGCGCGTGCTGTCGCTCGTTTCTACGGCGCCCTCGCCTGCGATGGCGAGGTGGGCGGCGCCCATATTCTGAGCCCGCGGTGGAGGGATCGCGCCATCGAACAGCAGGTCTACGGCGATGATCTGATCCTCGGGCGCCCAACGCGTTTTGGATTGGGCTACCAGCTGACGATGCCTGAGCGGCGGCTCGGCCCAAACCCGCGGACCTTTGGACACTTCGGCGCAGGAGGCGCGCTTGGCTTCGCGGATCCCGATGCGCGCCTTGGTTTCGGCTACGCCATGAACCAGGGCCGGTCTGGGTGGCAACACCCCCACATCCGCCACCTGATCGACCTTGTCTACGGGTGCCTTCCCGGCTAAGGGGCGGTGGTCGGTGCTGCTGTGGGAGTCGGTGTCGGCGCGATTGGCGTCACCTTCGATTGAAAGACGCATGTGATCTTCTCATCGGGCCGCGTGAGGTGAACGACCACCGCCAGTGCCGGCTCCACCGGGACCGCGACGCCTTTGTCCGACGTGCAGACGACTCCCAGCAGGCTCACGGGGCCCTTGTTGGTGGCGCCCGCTGCCGGGACGACGCTTACCGAATGTGCTCCCAGCGCGAGGCCCGTAGCTGTCTGTGTTGGGCCCGGTCCGGCAGTACCCGTAGGTCCGTCAATCGATAGATTGAAGTCGCCCGGGTCCGCGGGAGCCGGGACGAGGTGCACGACCTCGATCGTGCCGGTTGCGGACGCAAGTTGATCCGCGGTCAGGATTGGTTCCGGGGTGTGAGTCGAGGGATCGTCGGAGCGTGAAAAGAACGACTCGCCGCCGGAAAGCACAACGAGAATGAGCGCAATCACCCCGAGGAAGACCGCGAAACCGACATTGCTCTTGAGACGCCGAAGAATGGCTTTTCCTGTCAAATCGAACTCGCCACCGGCCAGGGTGGCGCAGGCCCACTTTGCCCCACCCTACGGCGCGCTCCCGAAGAGAGCAACGAGTGCCGGGGACGTGTGCCGGGGACGCCGGGGTTTTAGCGTTGGGGCATGACATGCAGGTGCTCGCTGGGCAGTTCTACGAGCCATTGACGTTGGCTGGAGACACCGAGCACCTCGTAGGGACGGGCCGCGATTTCAACTTCGATCGCCGGGCCGGGCCCCACCGGTTCGAGGCGGAGCGTGTGCGTCGCCCCGTAAGCGAACTCCTCCACGATTGCCGCCTCGAAGAGGTTCGGTTCGGATTCGCTGGATCGTCCTCGGCGAAGGTTCACTCTCTCGGAGCGAATCGCCACGTCGACCACCTGGTTGGGTGGAGGAGGAGATGCTAGCGGTAGTGCGCAGGCCAGGCGCAGCCCGGCCACCTCAACTTCGATGGATTGCGAAGTCCTTGCCCTGGCGGTCGCTGCGAAGATGTTCGCCACCCCGGTGAGCTCTGCGACTCGTCTGCTGAGGGGCTTTCTAAAGACCGTCTCGCGGTCCTCGAACTGGAGGATGCGCCCGGCGTCGAACACGGCCAGCCGGTCGGCAAGCAGGTGCGCTTCCCTGAGGTCGTGAGTCACGAAAAGAATTGTCAGTCCAAACTCCTTGCGGAGTCGGAGCAGTTCGCGACGCAACCCGGCACGCAATGACTCGTCGAGGGCGCTGAACGGTTCGTCGAGCAGCAGGAGCCGCGTATCGCGGGCCAATGCGCGCGCGAGCGCGACGCGTTGCTGCTGCCCGCCGCTGAGACTGAGTGGTCGGCGTCGCTTGAGGTCACGGAGCTGCAGGAGTTCCAGCAGCCCGGACACCCGAGCCCGTTGCTCTGGTCCGCCCGGCAACCCGAATGCGATGTTCTCCGCAACGGTCATGTGGGGAAAGAGGGCGAGATCCTGTACGACATAACCGACATTCCGCTTCTGTGGCGCGAGGTCGACCCGGGCGGTCGAGTCAAAGACGGGCGCGCCGTCGATCACGATTCGGCCGGATTCCGGCCGGAGGAGCCCGGCGATCATCTGAAGCGTGACGCTCTTTCCGGCACCTGAGTGACCGAAGAGCACAACGATCTCCTCGTTGGCTTCCAGGCTGGCTTCGTAAGAGAAGGGGCCGAGGCGACGGGCTGCGGAGAAGGCGAGACTCATATGGGCGTCGCCGAGCGGTTTGCGATTGTGCGGAAGATGACCAGCGCTACCAGCGCCACGAGGAGCAGGATGAGCGATAGCGCGACGGCACCCGCGAGACCGAGCGAACTCCCCTCAAACGCCTGGATGATCGCGAGCGGCATGGTCTGCGTCTTGCCCTCGATGTTTCCGGCGAAAATCAACGTCGCGCCAAGCTCCCCCATCGCCCGCGACCACGACAGGATGATCCCCGCGATGAGCGACGGTCTGGCCTGCGGCGCGACGATGCGGAAGAACGTTCTTATGCGCGAAGCGCCCAGCGTGTAGGCTACTCGTTCGAGCTGGGGGTTGATGGCCTCGAATCCACCCTTCGCGGCGCGCACGTAGAAGGGGGCGGAGACGAGCGTTTGGGCCATCACTACAGCCAGCGTGCTGAAGCCGAACGTGAATCCCGTCCAGTTGTCGATCGGCTGTCCGATGAGGCCGCGTCGCCCAAAGGCGGTGAGCAGTGCGACGCCGGCCACGGTTGGCGGCAGAACGATTGGCAGATCGATAATCGCGTCGACGATCGCCTTCCCGGGGAACCGCGCCCGTGCGAGCAGGTACGCCACGGGTGTCCCGAAGACGATCGCCAGGACGACCGAGATCGTCGACGTCCAGAACGACAGGAAGAGCGCGTCGCGGACCTGCTGAGTCCGCCACAGGTCGATGGTGTTGCCGTCTCTGATGGCCCGATCGATGAGCCCCGCGAACGGCAACACGAAGAAGAGGGCAAACGCCACGGTCAGAACGACCAGGGTCGTTGCTGCGCCTCGTTCGATCAGTACTCCCCGCTTCATTGGGCTGACATGAAACCCCATTTCGCAAGTATGCCCTGACCGGCAGACCCAAGGACAAACTGGACGAAGGCGGTCGCTACGTCGAGATGCTTCGTCGCTGTGACGGTCGCGATGGGGTAGGTCGCGATGACGTTGTACTGCTGCGGGATGACGATCGTCTTCACGTCGTTGGAAACGGCAGCGGCGTCGGTGCCGTATACGATGCCCGCATCAGCCTCGCCGGTCTGGATCTTCGCCAGCACCGCTTTGACGTTCGATTCGTTGCTCTTGAGGTTCGCGATGACTTTCTTCGAGAAGTCGGCGCTGATGCCACCGCTGGCCGCCGAGGCGTTGGCGAGCACGGTTCGCGCGTAGTTCCCAATTGGCACTTCCGGTGCGGCGAGCACGAGCTTGATGCCCGGCTTGGCCAGGTCTGCGAACGCTGCGACGGGGCTCCCACTCTTCGGCACGACGACTATTGGCAGGTTGGTGGCGAAGGTCCTGGGGTCGGATGCGTTGCCCTTGTCGGTGACGGTCTTCATCGTTGCGCTGTCGGCCGACGCAAACACATCCGCCGGGCCGCCTTCGTTGATCTGTGTGGCCAGTGTCGAAGAAGAAGCGAAGTTGAAAGCGACCGAGGCCTTTGGGTTTGCGGCTGTGAACGCTTTGCCGATTTCATTG
>DATCGT010000225.1:0-4675 GCA_036508775.1 Tepidiformaceae bacterium
GCGAGAAGCGACAGGAGCGCGAGAAGCGACAGGAGCGCGAGAAGCGACAGGAGCGCGAGAAGCGCGCGAGAAGCTGTCTAGACGGACGCGGGCTACGCGCCCTGAAGCGCTGAGAGTGCTGGGGCCGGGGCTCAGCGCGGAGCGGGCGGGTCCCGGCGCTCCCTGACAGGAATGCGACGGGCCCCGACAAACGCTTTCGGGAGCTTCACCGTGAAGCTCGCACCCTGACCCGGGGGGCTGGATGCGCTTACCGTACCGCCGTGGGCCCGGACCAAGTGCTTCACGATGGCCAGCCCGAGGCCGACGCCGGTAGCGGCGCGCGAGGCATCCCCCGTGTAGAAGCGTTCGAAGACACGGTCCAGGTCGGCTTCCGGGATTCCCGGACCATCGTCGGTAACCGTCAGCGATACAAGGTCGCCTTCGGAAGCAATCGCGGCACGGATGGTCGAGCCACGAGGACTGTATTTGATGGCGTTGTCAAGCAAGTTGGTGACGACTCTCAGGATCGACGGGCGATCGACCTCGGCCACAAGCCCGGGCACGGAAGGCCCTTCGACGCAGGCACCGGATTGTGCCAACCGTACCTGGAGAAGTGAGACCGCCTCAGCGATCACCTCAGCGAGATCAGTCGGCTCAGGTGAGAGCGAAACGGCGCCCGACTCGATACGAGAGAGGTCGAGGAGTTCGTTGACCAGTGAGGTGAGCCGTTGGACCTGCTGATGGATACGCCTGACGAACTCTTCAGTCTCCTCCCCCGGTTCGACCGCACCGTTCTCGATCGTCTCGACGAGGGCCTGGATAGCGGCCAGCGGGGTCCGGAGTTCATGAGAAACATTGCTGAGGAAGTCCCTACGGACCTGGTCGACACGCTGGAATTCGGTGAGGTCGGTGAGGATGAGGAGCACGGACCAATCGCCGGCCGTAATCGGGACGGCCACCGCGCGGAGCGGAACGCGACGGGGGCCCAGAGTGATGACGCTGGTCTCGCTTGCTGAGCCAGCGATGGCGCGCCGCACCAGTGCATCGAGTTCGTAGTCGCGAGCGGTTTCGATAAATGGCCGGCCGATCGCTTCGCGGTGGTTGGTGGTAAGCAGCGCGAGAGCTGCCCGGTTCAGGAGCCGCACCGTCGTGTCGGCGCTGAGGGCGATCATCGCGTCGGTGGAGGCGTCAAAGACGGCTTCGAGGCGCGAGTGCTCGGCGCTGGTCGACTCGACGATCTCCTGGAGACGTGCCGCCATCTGGTTGAAGTGCCGGGTCAGGTCACCGGTGGCAGCAGACGCGACAGTGACCCGCTCACCCAGGTCGCCCGCAGCGAAGCGGTCCGCAGCCTCGGACACCGCCCTCACAGTGAGGGTGGCGTTCGCGAACGTGAGGAGCCCGAGCCCGATTGCCCCGAGGACGAGCGTGACGATGATCAGCAACCCGACAAGCGGGCTGGCGTTCCGCCCGATGAGAATGCCCGCGCCAACACCGACAGAGGCGGCGGCACCGCAGATTGCGGCGCCGCGGAGCGCGAGACCGTTCAAAGCGAATTAGCCTTCGAAGAGATACCCCGAGCCACGCGCGGTTCGCAGGCGAGCTGGAGTTGCAGGATCGTCCTCGATCTTCTGGCGGAGCCAGCGGACGTGGACATCAACCGTCCGAGCGCCACCGACAAAATCATCGCCCCAAACCTCAGAGAGGATCTGGTCGCGAGAGAGGACGCGGCCAGGGTGCCGCACGAAGAATAGCAGGAGTTCAAACTCCTTCGGCTTGAGCTTCAGCAGGTGGGGGCCCCGGCGGGCCTCACGGCGGCCGAGGTCGAGGCACAGATCCCCGGAAACCACGGACTCCGGTGGTTCCGATATGGACGCGGCCGAGTTCGACCGGCGCAAGAGGGCGCGGACACGGGCGAGCAGTTCGCGCATGCCGAATGGCTTCGTCAGGTAGTCATCCGCGCCGGCATCGAGGCCAGCAACACGATCGCCTTCGGCCCCGAGGGCGGTGAGCATGATGATCGGCACGGCGGTATCTCGGCGGAGGATCCGAGCGACCTGGATACCGTCGATCCCGGGGAGCATGACGTCGAGAACGATCAGGTCCGGGGACCCTTCGCGGGCCGCCCGGAGACCATCGTCGCCGCGAGCCGTGGCCACGACCGAGTATCCCTCGCGCTTGAGATTGTGTTCGAGAGTAAACCGCAATGTCTCGTCATCTTCGACGACGAGCACTCGTTGGGGATGGGGAGAGGAGACTTGCATTCGCGCCAATCGTGACCGTCCTTCGTTAACAGCGAATGAACGGCTTCATTGGTACGATGGGACGAGAGGCCCGGCGTTTGCAAGACCGTGACTGGCCGAAAGATGGTGGAGCACAGCCCCGGTGAAACTACCGGAAGCGATTGCACGCCGGCGCCACCTCGGTGGCGTCCTTCTCCTCTGGGCCGCCGGGATGGTGGCCATTGGGGTCGGTACCTTCTTCTTCCTCGGCGGGACCGGATCGCCGACGAGTAACAAGAACCTGACGAACGGTGGGCCGACGGCGGTTCCGAATACCGGGGTTCTCCAGTCCCAACGGCCAAACGAGGGCGACGCCGCGCCGGACTTCGCACTGGTCGATGCGCACGACGGGCAGACCATTCGCAAGCTCTCGGACTTCCGGGGCAAGGCGGTGATTCTCAACTGGTATGCGAGCTGGTGCGCGCCGTGTAAAGCGGAAATACCGGAATTCCAGCAGGCGGCGGACGCGCTCAGCTCGCAACTTGTGGTGCTGGGCGTCGACTACATGGAGACGAGCGACCAGGCCAGCTCAATCCTGGATGAATTCGGGGCGACCTATGCGGCCGTGCTCGATACAAACGGAGCTGTGGCGGAGCACTACCGCGTGACCCAGGGTCTCCCGACGACGTTCTTCCTCGACAAAGACGGCGTACTGCGAGCGATGAAGACGGGCCAGGTGAAACCCGACGAGCTGGTCGATTTCCTTGCGAAAGTGGGCGTCACCTACACCCCCTGACAGTGGACCCTGACGCAGGAAGATTCACGCTGGGTCCGTCGAATTCTCCGGCCGTGGGTGCTAGGATGCGCCTGTCGGGTAACTGGCGAGACGCGGAGTACCGCGGGGAAGCCCGGCACTGCAAATGGTCGCTCGCCTGGGCCGAGGTTCCGTAGCACGCAAACCGTGCCGGGGCCTTTTTTCATCTCTGAAACGGCAAAGGAGCAGAACCATGCGCGCGATTCTCGGTGTATACGACAAAACTGGTATCGAAGCCTTCGGGAAGGGCCTGGCCGAACTGGGCTGGGAGCTCGCCTCAACCGGCGGCACCTATTCCGCCGTCCAGAAGGCCGGTATCCCCGTACGGAAAGTCGAAGACCTGACAGGCTTCCCGGAGATGCTGGACGGGCGGGTGAAGACGCTCCACCCGGCAGTCCACGGGGGCATTCTTGCCCGCCGCGACCTGCCAGCCCACATGGCAGCGCTCGCGGATCACAATATCGGCACGATCGACCTCGTCGCCTGCAACCTCTACCCGTTCTACGCGACCGTCACTCGCCCGGGCGGAGTCCCGTTCGAGGAGGGCATCGAGAACATCGACATCGGCGGGCCGACCATGCTGCGAGCAGCCGCCAAGAATCACCGCGATGTCATCGTGGTGGTGGACCCGGCCGATTATGAGCCCGTGCTCGCGGCCCTCCGCGGGAACGGCGTCGACGAAGGCATGCGCCGGCAACTCGCATGGAAGGCGTTCCAGCACGTCGCCAGCTACGACAGCGCGGTCGCGGAGTGGCTCTACAACGGCGAGGAGCCCCGCCCGGCCCTAACCATCCCACTGGAACTGTCCGCGGGGCTGCGCTACGGCGAGAACCCACACCAGTCAGCCGCGTTCTATGTGGACAAGTCCCTGCGCGAGCACGGGCGTGGCGGTATCGCCACAGCGGTCCAGCACAACGGCAAAGAGATGTCGTACAACAACTACCTCGACGCGGATGCGGCATGGAACGCGGTCAACGACTTCGCCGGCCCGACCTGCGTCGTGGTGAAGCACACCAACCCCTGCGGGGTCGCGACCCGCGACAACCTGATCGAGGCGTACCAACTGGCCGTCCGGGCGGATGCGACGAGCGCGTTCGGCGGGATTGTCGCGTTCAACCGCCCGGTGGACGAGGCACTTGCCCGTGACCTGCGCGAGTTCCGCAACCCGAACGACGGCGAGACGCGGATGTTCTACGAGATCGTCGTCGCGCCCGGGTATACCCCCGGCGGACTGAAGGTGTTGAAGGGAAAGTCGAAGGAACTGCGGATCCTCGAAGCGCAGCCGCGGAAGCCCGGCGGACGCGGATTCCGCCAGGTCGGCGGGGGCTGGCTCGTGCAGGACGCGGACGACCGCCGACCGGAAGACATCGATTTCCAGGTTGTGACGGAGCGAAAGCCCACGGCCCAGGAACTGGAGGACGTGATGTTCGCGTGGCGGTGCGTGAAGCACGTGAAGAGCAACGCGATCACCGTGGCAAAGGACGGACGGCTGCTCGGAATGGGCAGCGGCCAGCCGAACCGGGTGAAGAGCGTCGAGATCGCGATGGGGAAGGCCGGGGACGAGGTGAAGGGGGCGGCGCTGGCCAGCGATGCGTTCTTCCCTTTCGCCTGGGGCGACTCGATTGAGAACGCCTGCAAGGCGGGGATCGGCATCATCGCGCAC
>DATCGT010000226.1:0-10089 GCA_036508775.1 Tepidiformaceae bacterium
CGTAACCCCCGACCATCACAGACCCGCAGGATGCCCCGGGGTCTGAGCATCGAGCCTTCTCAAAGGGCTTCGGGGAGGTCATCCCTCTCGAGCCGTTCGGCGAGTTCCCAGAGCGCCAGCTGGTTGGTCTGCCAGTACAGGAGCGCGGAGGCCTCCTCCTCTGGGAGCCAGCGCAGTTCCGTGTGTTCGCGAGACAGAATGATGCCGGGGCTTGGCGCCTCAACGGCGAACGCGTATTCCGGGATGACGTAAAGGCTCTCCGACCAGCTCAGGTGAGCCGCGAATGCGGTCACCGGCACGCGCGCTTCGGCCTGCAGCCTGTAGAGCGGCCCCGCCAGGCCGGTCTCCTCAAGCGTCTCGCGCTTCGCGGTCTCGGCGCTCGTTTCATTGTCCTCGCCACCGCCCGCAACCCACTGCCACCAACCATCGTCGGCCCGGCGGAGGACGCAGAAGAGCGGCGCGGCGTCCTTCCTTCGCAAGAACGGAATCACCAGGACGTTAAAGGGCGCTCGCGCCATCGCAGTCCATCTCCCGCTCACTTCTCCCGGCACGACTCATCGGGCTGTGGGTCTACGCCCCAGAGAAGCGGAGCCTCTCTGCATTCGACGAGCTCCAGCGTGCCGCGCGAACGTCAGGGAATGCGCAGTGTCACGCACCGTCAACCCCTTGGCTACCGAAGTAGGGGAACTGCCCAATAGCGTCCGCCGGGACGACATGATACCAATCAATTGTCCGGTCGCGATTCTCTGCGGCCATATGGACACCAGGAGCGGCTTGGTGATCCCAGAACGGGGTCTTTTCAACCGAACGACACAACAAGCGTGACCCTTGACGAAGGCCATTATGCCGCCCTGCGACATTCGCTGCGGCTGGTCCTGCATCTTCTCGACGAACGCGATCCCGGAGCCGCTCATTCCGACCGGATCGCGCGCCTGCGCGATCACCTGCGTACCGAGACAGACCACGTCAGCATCGACTGGTCAGCGGACCTGAAGGCCATGCGCGAGTTCCTCGCGAAGAACCGCCCCCATCACCGTCTGCGGCACGACCGGGACGAACTGTCCGGCGGCGAGGGTTAGCCCAGGACCCCGTTCGCTTCGAGCTGCTGCTTCAGCGAATCCAGTGACGGCACGGGCTTCCCATTCAACGAGTCGAGTGCGTCGATCACGTCGTCGTTGGCGTCCTTCTCATAGGCAAGGTCGATCATCTCGCCGCGGTCCGGCGACATCCCCTGGTCGAACCAGGGCTTCACGAGTGCTTCAACATCCGACCACTTTGCCTTCGCCATGGGGAGACTCCTTCGTGCATGGGGCAGCCCGGGCGGTATTCACGCCTCGACTGCGCGGACCTATCGGTTAGCTAATGAACGCCTCACCCATGTAGGGCTTGTCGTAGTTCACGTACGGGGGCCAGAGCGTCTCCAGCTCCTTGCGGATCGGATCGCCCTCCGGCAGATAGCGGTGGAACTGTGGCTCGACGTCCCGTCGCTTCCAGCCCTTCCCGATCGTGTCGTGCTTGATCTTGTCCTGCAGCATCATGATGCCCGTCAACAGGCCTTCTGGACGCGGCGGGCAACCCGGCACGTACACATCGACCGGCAGGAGCGTATTCACGCCCGGGGTCACGCTGTACGCATAGGCGAACGGGCCGCCCATGATCGCGCAGCCGCCCATCGCAATCGCCCACTTCGGCTCGGGCATCTGGAGCCAGATGCGCCGCACCGCCGGGGCCATCTTCCAGGTCACGGTGCCCGGTACGATCAGGAGGTCGGCCTGCCTCGGCGAGGCCCGGAAGATCTCCGCACCGAAGCGCGCGAGGTCATATCGCGGCGCTACCGTCGCGATCATTTCAATGGCGCAGCACGCTAGTCCGAACATGGCCGGCCAGAGCGAGGACCGTCTCGCCCAGTTCACTACCTGGTCGACGCTGGTGACGAGAACGTTCTGCTGGAGTTCCTCTTCGACGCCCGTGTCACCGAGCAAAGAGAGCGGCTGATAGACCTTGTTCGCCTGCTGAACCATAGCTCGTGCAGTCTATCACAAGGACACCGCCTAATCGCGAGCCCGCCCTATCGCGCCCGCCCGCCATGATGAGCCCCATCGTTGATCGGCTCGTCGATGAACAGTTCACCGTTGCGGATCTTGATGTTGTAGCCGCAGGCCGGGTTCGTGCACACCCACGCCTTGAAATGGATGGGCGCCCCCTGCCCCCCAAAATCAGAAAAGGGGACCAGGTCTCCTTCGTTGCACTTTCGACATTGCGGAAGCTGGTACATGCCCTGTCACCCCACACTGCGCGGGATGGTAGCAGCGCCGTTCAAACTACCGCAATCAGCAAAATACGATGCGTTGTTTCACGACAATGTATGTCGCGGACTGCCCATCCGGGCTGTGTCCTGGCGACGCCCCGTCCCTACTCCTGCACGTCCCGCCGTTCAAACCGCCAGAACGACACGACAAGGAAGACCACCAGCCAGGCCGACAACACCGCCGCCCCTCGCAACACCGAAGGGCCGCCGGACGAGCCTCCACCCAGCGGCCCACCACCACCCGTGTCGCCCTGGACGGCGCCATTCGCACTCATGACCGCTGCCGCGTTGACGTTGAGCAGCGCCTCGGGGATCTTCCCAAGGAAGCCAGACGCGGTGTCCAGCAACCCGGTGAAGATACTTTCGAGGAAGAAGAAGCCGAGCGAAAACCCCACGGCCTGTCCGGCCGACCGCCAGATGGTCGCGAATAGCAGCGACATCAGCACAAGCGGAACGATTACGAACGACGTCCGCCCGATGCTCGCGACCACGTTCCATGCCCGAGCCACGCTGAACGTGCCGTACGACAGGTGGTAAAGGTTCGTGAACCAGCCGCTGCATGCCATCGCCACCAGGAAGCCGAACGTCACCATGACGACGATGAATCCGAGGCTGACAAGCACCTTCGCTGCCACAAAGTCCCGCCTGCGTACCCCCCGGCTGAGGACCAGCCCCGCCGTCCGCCAGTCATACTCGTTGCCCATCATCGTGGCCGTGAACACGACACAGAGCAGCGTCGCGAAGAACCGCTCGAGTTCGAGCGCATACGAAACCACGTTTTCGAATGACATCCCCTGGCGGAGCGATTCGTACCTCACCTGCGAGGCCACGGTTGGATCTGGCCCCTGCCGCAGCCGCAACCACAGGATGACGTAGAACATCGTCACCAGGACCGCCATCGCGCCGAGGATGATGTAGGTCATCCTCCGCCGCAGTGTCTTGAAGAGTTCTGACGCGATCGCCTCACGCATTGGTATCTTCTCCGGTCAACTCGAAGAACACTTCTTCCAGGCTGTGCTTCAGAGGGCGTAACACAGAGGCATAAAGGCCGTTCGTCGCCAGCAAGCGGTTGACGTCCGCAGCCTGCATCCCGGCGCCCGCGATGAAGATCGATCCGTTCTGGCGCGACACCGCCGTCGCCCACGGCGACTTCCTCAGCAAAGACTCGGCCGCTTCCAGGTCCGCAATCTGCACTTCGAGTCGCGCGCTTTCGCCCATCAGCTGGGCCGTCGGTCCTTCCGCAATCACCCGCCCGTTCTGGAAGATCGCCACCGCATCGCAAACCTGCTCGACCTCGTGCAACAGGTGGCTGCAGAGCACAATGGTCCGCCCCTCCGCCGCCAGTTCCGGGATCAACTCGCGAACCTCCCGCGTGCCCTGGGGGTCAAGCCCGTTCGATGGCTCGTCCAGGATGATCAGCTCCGGGTCGTGGAGTATCGCGGCCGCAATCCCCAGCCGCTGCTTCATCCCCAACGAGTAGGTCTTGAACTTCCGGTGCGCGGCGTCCGTCAGGTGCACGCGCGCCAGCACTTCCTCGATCCCCGCCTCGCCACGGTTCGGCACGTACTTCTCGAGCAGCCGGAGGTTGTCCCGTCCCGACAGGTACGGGATGCAGGCCGGCGCCTCGACGACCGCCCCGACGCGCTTCAGCAGCTCCGGGCCGTGCTCCGTCAACGACTCCCCGAAGAGCTGTACCTCGCCCGCATCAGGCCTTGCCAGCCCCAGCAGCAGACGTACCGTCGTCGACTTCCCCGACCCATTCGGTCCAAGCACGCCGTAGACGTGCCCCTTCTCAACGACCAGGTCAACACCCTGGACCGCTCGTGTTTCGCCATAGCTCTTCACGAGCCCGCGAGCTTCAACTACGTAATCAGGCACAACTCACCATCACAAGAATCCGCCCTTATTCATTCAGCATGAACGACCGTACCGTGCTCCCCGGTAAAGGACAGCGGCCGCGCGACCCGTGTTCTCAGGGCCTCCAGTCCCCCACATACCCCCGCACAAGCACGTCGGCCCCGAGACGTTCGATCTGCACATCGCGCATTCTCCAGGCGCTGGTGATGGTCGCCGCGCCCGGGCCCGCAAGTGCCGGGCGCCCGTCCCCGCCGATGAGCATCGGCGCAAGGAAGGCCCATGTCTCATCCACATGCCCCCCCGCGAAAAGCGACCCGAGCAGCGTCCCGCCGCCTTCTGCCCAAATGGACCCGATCCCCCGCGCGCCGAGCACCCGGAGCAGATGGTCGAGATTCACGCCCCCCATCCCGGGTTCGCACTCAACGACCGTGCCCCCTGCAGCTGCGATCTCGCGCTTCCACGACGATGCCGCAGCTGCCGTCGTCGCCACGATCGTGGCGCCCCCCTGCTGAAAGAGCCGTGCCCCGGCGGAGATCCGTCCCCGGGAATCCACCACGATTCGCGTTGGCTGGAACTCCGAGCGGATCCCGCCCGGGCGTGCCGTCAGCTCCGGGTCATCGGCAAGCACTGTCCCCGACCCTACGAGGATCGCATCGACCCGCGACCGCTCCTGGTGCCCGCGGTCACGCGCAACCTCACCCGTAATCCATTTCGAATCACCCGACGCCGTGGCGATGCGCCCATCGAGGCTCGCCGCGAACTTCGCGATGACGTACGGCAGTCCGGTCGCCCGGTGCTTGAGGAAGGGGCGCAGCAGCGTGACCGCATGGTCCCGTCCGTCGCCGACCTCCACCGCCACGCCATGCTCGCGCAGGTACGACACGCCGCGCCCGGCGACATTCGGATGCCCATCTTCGAGCGCCACGACCACTCGCCTGATCCCCGCCGCGACCACATCCTCCGCGCATGGGGGCGTGCGTTTGCCCGGGAATGCCACGCACGGTTCGAGGGTCACGTAGAGGTCGCCGCCGCCCACACCAGCTTCCGCGAGCGCCGCGGCCTCAGCGTGCGGCCCCCCGTACGTCGCGGTCGCCCCAACACCAACGACCTCGCCACCGCGCACCACGACCGCCCCGACCCAGGGGTTCGGGTTGGTCCGCCCACGGGCGGTCGCCGCAGCGTCGAGCGCGCGCTGCATGAACGAAGACGCTGTCATCCCTTCATCCTATCCGTGTCCCGCGCCGGGTTCGAGGCACTCCCGCCTATGGCCGGTACCCGCGCGCCCTCGGCCCGAGCTGCGTCGCCTCAACCTCGTACGCCAGCGCCACCCAGTCACAGAGGATCGCGCGCGTGTCACGCGGGTCGATGATGTGCTCGATCCCGAATGCCTCGGCTGTTCGGAACGGCGACCGCACAGCGTTCATCCGCGCCTCGATTTCCGCCCGGAGCGCCGCAGGGTCCGGTGAATTCGCCAGGTCGCGACGGTACGCCGCTTCAATTCCGCCTTCGAGCGGCAGGCTGCCCCAGTCCCCGCTCGGCCAGGCGTAACGCAGGTTGAGCCCGCCCGTATTCGCGTGCGCCGCACCAGCCACGCCGAACGCCCGCCGCAGGATGATCGTCACCCACGGCACGGTCGCCTGGAAGACCGCCGCCATCGCGCTTGCACCCTTCCGGATGGTCGCCGCCTTCTCCCCGGCAGTCCCGATGACAAACCCGGGCTGGTCGAGGAAGTTCACCACAGGTAGGTGGAAACTGTCACAGAGGTCGACGAAGCGCGCCATCTTGTCGCTCCCGTCCGCCGTGAGTCCGCCACCGTAGAAGTAAGGGTCCATTGAGAGAACGGCCACGGGGTAGCCGTCGAGGCGCCCGAAGCCCGTGACGACAGACCGTCCCCAGCCCCCACCGGTCTCGAACCAGGAATCACGATCGAGAACCGCCGCCAGGATTTCGCGCACCTTGTGCGGGCGACGACGGCTGCGCGGGATGGCCGATAGGAGCATCTCTTCGCGGCGTTTCGGGTCATCGTTCGGCTCTGAACGTTGTGGTTGTTGCCAGACGTTCTGCGGCATGTACGAAAGGAATTGCCGAATCTGCCGGAAGGCGTCCTCTTCGTTCTCGGCCAGGTTGTCGCAGACGCCGTTGTGGTAGTGGATCTCGGCACCGCCCAAGTCCTCTTTTGCGACCTCTTCCCCCATCCCATACGCGACCAATGGCGGCCCGGCGACGAACACCTGCGAGCTGTCCTTCACCATGATGCTCCAGTGCGACGTCACCACCCGCGCGGCTCCGAGCCCCGCCACGCTTCCCATCGCCGCCGACACCACGGGCACTTCACTGAGCATCTGTACGATCCCGTTCCAGCCCGGGTTCGCCGGCACATAGGTTCGCCCGATGCTGTCCAGCGAACGTACGCTCCCGCCTCCACCCGTACCGTCGACGAGACGCACTATCGGGACGCGCAGTTCGCGTGCCATCTTCTCCGCGTAGACCTGTTTCCCGCCGATCGATGCATCGGCGGCGCCTCCCCGGATCGTAAAGTCGTCGCCCCCAACGACGACACGCCGTCCGTTGATCCGCGCCATCCCCAGGATGAAATTCGCCGGTCGGATCGAGACAAGATTGCCGTCGGCGTCGTACTCCGCCCGGCCTGCCAGGGCGCCCGTCTCGGCGAAGCTGTCGGCATCGACCAGCCCGTCGATCCGCTCGCGAATCGTCAATTTCCCGCCGTCGTGCTGGCGCTGAATGTTCTCCTCACCGCCCATCAGCTCTGCCAGTTCGAGGCGACGATTCAACTCCTGGATCTCGGGTTCCCAGGTCATAGCTCTGCTCCGGTCTTACAGTTGGCCGGATCCTAGCCCTGCCGCCCCCTCTTCGCGAGTCGGGAAGGAACTGCCGGCGAGCGAAGGAGTTTCGCCGCAGGTCGTAGCCCTGCGCCACCGGGCGCACTGGAGCAACTTCGACCGCCCACGCCGCCGCCTCGACAACCCTCTCATGTCGCGACCCCCGCATCTGCGAGCGCGTACGGCCAGCAGAGCGAAACTTGAGGATCTCATGGGCATTATCGGCCTTCTCGCAGCGCTCGCGGGCTTCATCGGGCTCATCACCGCGGCGGCGACTCTGGTTCACCCCATGCGGTGCCTTCGTATCCCGACCCGTAAAGTCGCGGCCATCGTCGGCGGTGCCAGCCTCGCGGCACTAATCCTCGGGGGAGCACTGCTGTCCGCCCGGGTCAGATCGGGGTCGCCATCCCCGCCACGGACTCAACCACAGCAGTGACCGCCACACCAGCACACGCGCACCGGATCCGCCCTGTACGACTGGTCGGACGGGCCGCGATCGCAGTCGCCCACCTCATCCCCGGGATCAACTAGCTTGAACTAGCTCCGCGACCGCTTCAGTGACCGGGCCGCCCTATGCGACGACCGCGGGCTCCCGCAACAGCTTCCGCATCCTCATGAGAGCCCGGACCTGGATCTGGCGAATCGCCGTCGGACTCTTACCAAGCTTCGCAGCCACCGCGTCGTGCGGCAGTTCCTGGTAGAACCTCATGAAGATGACATCCTGCTGTTCTGGGGTCAGCAGCGCGACCGCCCGACTGATCGCCTCAGCATCCTCTTCGCTCATCCATGGTTCATTCGTCGGCGGCACCTCGGGGTCGCCGATCCCCTCGAACAGGTCCAGCGAAACGTTCGGCCGCCGCGCACGAAGATGGTCCATCGCGCAATTCCGTGTGATCGCCATCACCCACGACAGCGCCGAGCCTCTGCCGCCGAAGTTCAACGGCGCCCGCCACGCCTTCAGGTACGTATCCGCGACGACGTCCTCGGCTGTTGTGTGGTCGCGGACCAGCGTCCGCGCGTAGTATAAACCGTGTCGAACGTGTCGTTATAGAGACGGGCGAACCACGCCTCGTCGCGGCATTCAACGTCGGCCCGGGCGTTGCCGACCGCTTCCTTCGCCTGCCAACCAGCTGTTGCGGGACCGGCCAGGGCCAGCGTGGTCATCGGTCGGTAGCGCTTTCGCAGCGCTCGTTTCCCCTGCCGCTAACTCGCGGGGCAACCCTATGGAAGCCCCGCGGCCTGCGTGCCGAGCGACGCGCCGCAACCCTTGTCTCAGGTGTTAAAACATGACCGAAAGTCTTGTCGTACATTCGCTCTGCCAATTTATCACCTCGCCAGACCAATTTTTGTGGAATCTTCCCAATTAAGTACTGTCCCGTAGACGGCAGCATGCCCACCGATGTGACGGCAGTGATAGCCCCTTAATCCGTTTTTCGTGCGTATTTCCCGTTTATTGGTGGTCGCACGCCGAGGGGCCGGTCCCGGACTCCTGTCGGTGATGCCATCACGTCTTTCGCGTGGCCCCCAACCATGGTGGCACTATCGACGCTCCGCCCCCGTACAATCGAGCGGCCGTGCCGCTTTCTCCGACCGCCATCATGGAACGCCTCGCCGGCCTCTACGGCGCCCCCGAGCACGTCCCCCATGGCGACCCGGTCGCGGAGCTCGTGCTCACGGTCCTCTCGCAAAACACCGCCGATTCGAACAGCGGCCGGGCATTTATGCAGCTCATGCGCCGCTTCCCGTCGTGGGACGCACTGTCACGAGCTCCCACCGCCGAGGTCATCGCGGCCATCCAGATCGGAGGCCTTTCCCAACAGAAGGGGCCGCGCATCCAGCAGATCCTGCGCGCCGTCGAGGAACGGTCGCCCGCCTGGGACCTGTCCTTCCTCAGAAGCGTGCCCCTGGAGGAGGCGCGCGCCTGGCTGCGGGCCCTCCCGGGCGTCGGCCCCAAGACGGCTGCCTGTGTGCTGCTTTTCGCACTCGGCCTCCCGGCGATGCCAGTCGATACCCACGTCGAGCGCGTGGCCAAGCGGCTCGGGCTCATCCCTGCGAAGCTCACCGCGGAACAGGCGCACTCAGCCCTTGAGGCGCTGGTCGCACCCACGGATTACTACCGGTTCCATATGCTGCTCATCAAGCACGGGCGGCGGCTCTGTGATGCCCGTCGACCCCGTTGCGGCGAATGTCCCCTGGCCGCGGACTGCCCAGCTAGCCCTTCCGGGGCCCTGCCGTAACGTCCTCGAGCTCTTCGTCGTCCACGTACTCGAAATCATCGTCGAAGTACTCGTAGTCCTCCTCGGCCGCGGCGAGCGCCGGGATGCGCCGTTCGGCCAGCCGGAAGGCCCAGGGGCTCACCGCGAACAGGCCCCCCAGGACAGCGAGGATCGCGAAATTCCGCACAACCACCAGCAGCAGCGAAGCAGCCACCGTACGCAGGTCGGCAACAAACGGGTCAGCGCCACCAAGGTGACCAATGCCGATGCGAACGAGGGTGAACAACACCGCCCCCGGAACAGAACCCACAAGCAACCCAACCCCCAGCGCTTGCAGCCGTCGCTGGTACCCCTGCTGGCTCACCATCAGCAGGGCCGTGACAAGCGCCAGCACAACCCCGAGTGCAAGCGTGGCGTCCGTTGCGCGGGAGTGACTGGCAGCCGAGAGCTGTCCCGTCGCGAGCCGAAGGATCCCTTCAGCCGACAGGAGGGAAAGAGACTGGTGCCCGGTACGATCAAAGGCGCCCAGTCCTTTCGTGTACACGATTGCTGCCGAGCGGCTCAGGATCAGCGCGCGGAGGTCCTTCACCGGAAGGTTCGCCGCCTCGCTCTGCGAAAGTTCCACCGACAGGGGATACCCCGGGACCGCGAAGGCCGGCTGGTCGGTGGTGGTGGACATCTGGCGGATGGCCGGCAACTGCTCGGCAAGGACGACATCAACCTCCGTCACGGAAGCGATGCCATTCTCTAGGACATGCTGCGCGGGCCCGGACGCCGTGGCCTGCCGCGCGCTAAGCGCGAGCCCAAACCAGAAGAGCACAAATCCGAATCCAACCGTGAGAAACACGACGCGCTGTCGCCGCGAGTG
>DATCGT010000227.1:0-3512 GCA_036508775.1 Tepidiformaceae bacterium
TGATGGCGACTTCAGCAGCTGGTTCCGCGCGGCGCCGACGCTGGCAACGATCCCGCAGGTGGCGTCAGGCGACTTGCTCTGCGTCCCTGCAGCGCCAGGCAGCGCGGTCTTTAGTTGAGGCGAGTCGCCTGAACTAATCGAGGGAGAGTCGGAACTCTGTCGGGTAGGCCGATCATTACCTCAGTGGCCTTTACTACCCCGACAACTCGTTGCCCGGGTTTGAGATCGAGCCGTTCCACACTGCCGCGGGTGATAGCGGCAGTCAGTTCGGCGTCGCCATCGAGTTCGAGGATTATCTCCGCCATGATCGTGCCGAGACGGATGCTCTTGACGGTCGCAGGTAGTTGGTTTCGAGCCGACAGTTCCATGACCAGTTGCTCCTTCGACGAATAGGTGGACCCATGCAGCAGAGTCGGGCACTGCCAGGCTCGCGCCTTATTCTTCCGCGGGTTCTCGCTGAGGACGGCATCGTGCAACTGGTTCGAACTCACCCCAGCGGGACGTGTGTCGATCGCATGACCGGCCTGGGGGTGGAATGCTGGGCGTGGGCAGGGCTGCGTCGCCCACGAGACGGATCCGCCCTACCCATATACTCGGGATCACGGGGCGAGGTTAAGCTCCGCGGGGGATTGCCCCGGTTCCTCCCGAATGAGACCCAGTGTGGACAAACGTCCGAACACGGTCCGCAAGGCTCGCTACCAGTCCGTGACGGCTCGCCTCGGTCCCGAAGACCGGCAACTCCGGGCGGACGGCATTCGCGCTTCCACCGGGGCAGTCCTGGTCACACCGGAAGAGGACGACGAATCGCCCTGGGCGCACCTCATGCACATCAGAAACAGACCATTGGGCGGCTTCGGCCTGCTGAATGCCAGCCTCGGCCGCGTCGATGCTCTCGAAATATGCTTCCCGGTAGGTAATGAGCGTAACCATGGAAATATTGTCTATCGGAAGGGCATTCGGAGTGGGTCTGGTGACCAGCACTGCACGTGCGGAATGTGTCAGCCTTTCTTTGCGGAGCTAGCGGTCGAACCGGTTCTCGTCGAGCCACATCTGGAAGATCGCTTCGTCCCGCGTCATGGCGGAGTCAGCACAGTCCTCGGCATCGACGAGGCGGTATCGACGTTCGTGCGACGCCATGGTCCGCGTCGTTACTTTGAGCTGGCGCTCACGCCAGCGAAGCGAGTCGGTCCTGGAGCGGTGGGCTGGACGCACGGCAATCCAAACTCCCTCCTGGCATGGCAGCCACTCCCTGACGCGCAGTCCTATACGGGCTGCAGGACAAATGGGAGGACGACCTCGAACGAACTTTCCTCGTTGGTCGCGTCATCGACCAGGACCTTTATCTGCGATTGCAGAGAAAGGTCGTGTGCCTCCGCCGCCATGTGATCTGCATCCTGCGCGCTCTCCCAGATGGAGATCCGTCCCACTTTCGGGGCACCCGCGTGCGGACCCGGGCGGAGCCGGTAGGCCGTGATGAAGCCGGGCCGGCCCTGGTAGAGCCGCAGCAACTCGTCGAGGAACTCCTCGACCCGCGTTTCGTTGCCGGGTAGCGGAATCATGACTGAAGACCTGAGAAACGCCACCTTCTGACCTCCTGGTGTCGAGCTTTGCGTGGTACTGCTGAGTTGAGCGAGTTCTGTGCTGGTGAGCGAGAAACCGCGGGCTCTGGTGCAGCTGGTCCGCACCGCCGGGACAGAGCTTCACAAATCAGTGTCGAACGTGGCCGAGTCTGCAAGCTATACACGGGAGGGGCCCCGGTGGTCAGAATTCTGTGCCATTGGCTCGTTCGTTCGCATGCGCGAATTCGAAGGGCCCCGCGGCTATCGCGCGAGTTGCTCGACGTTCGCGCACAAGTCGGCGCCGTTATGAGTCGTCCAGAGCGCCTTCCTGGACTCCCGGCAGGGTGCAATCGAGTTCATCGGCGGATGCCTCGAAACCGTCATCGAGTGGATCCGGGGTGTCGATGCCGACCGAAGGGTGCGCCCGGTGGTGCATTGGCAGATAGGTGTGTCCTTCCCAGACGTTGAGGACCCGATGGTACCGTGCCCGGACGGCCGCCCGATCCATCTCCTCCGGTATGCTCCCGTCGGAGGAGCGCAGGATCATGTCCGCTTGCCTGAGGAGCGCTTTTCGCTCAGCTTCGCCGGTCGTCGCCATGATCTGAGCGAGGCTATCGAGTTGGCGCATTGCCACTGCGGGCATTCCTCGACCCGCCTGCCGGATCTTGTCGAAGGCAGCATCGACGACTCGCTCGTAGCTGAGCCCTGCTTCGATGACCCGGATTGAGCCGTCCTCGCCTCGAAAAGTCCGAGTTGGGATGTTGCGGCCTGCAAGCTGGCAGAGCCCGGCAGTGAGCCAATCGATGCAGACGAGGGCTGTGAAAGTGTCGTTCACTGCGGGTGAAAGGGCCCGGATGGCGATCTCGACGAGCTGGTCCACCGCAAAGACGGGGTCCTGGCTGAGGGTGCGATGGCGCCCGACAATGTGCGCGCGGTCGAGGCCGTGCGCGACGAACGGCGCTGCCGAGGCCGGCGAGACGCGGGCCAGCGGGCGGCCGGCAACCACGAAGTGGCCAGGCCAGTAGAGCAGCTCGATGGCAGCGCCCCTGGCGCTGGCGATGTCGACGAGCTTCGACCGGCTGATCACCTGGAGGTAGCCACTTCTCGCTGCGGCGACCATCACGGAATCGGCGCGGTCCCTTGGCACTGGGTGACCTTCGGTCGGGCTGACGTCGGCGACCGAAGGCGAAGCGAACGGGAAGTTCTCCTCGATTGCGCGGCCGAGGTCCTGGCCGATGCCGGCGATCACTTCATTCAACTGGATGCTCACTGCAACGTGATGGATGAAGTAGATAAGGACCGCGAGATCGGCGAGGAGAAGCCCGAGAGCCACTGTTATGGAGATGTGCGGGACGAACTGCCCAAAGCCATCCGACGAGATGGAGCCGAGGGCAAGAACGCAGTAGACGAACGTCGCCATGAACATTGCCAGCGTGAACTGCGTCCCGAAGTCGCGGATGAAGCTGCGCAGCATGCGCGGGCCGAACTGCTGGGAAGCGAGCGTCAGCGCAACGATAACTACCGAAAAGACCACGCCAGCGATGGTGATGACTGCGACAGCAATCGCGATCAGGACCTGGCGCGCCGCGTCCGCGCTGCCGCTATCCATCCAGCCGGGGATTTGGAGTTTTCCCTCGAACGCGGCTCTGTCCAGCAGATAGGTGACCGCAAAAAGTCCGATGGCAACGGTTACTAAACCTGCGGGGACGACCCAGAGCGTCGTACGCAACGCATCACGACGCCACTGAGGCAGCAGGTCAAAGCTCAAGTTGGAGCGGCGAGTCCTCTTGGGGAGGGCAGTCGACAGACCGGAGTTGGGCACGGAAACTCCATCGCCGACCAGACTTCCCGGCGCGCCTAGAACCAAGCATAGCTGATAGTGGAGACGCCCGCAGCGAAATCCGGGACTTGGGTGGGTTCTCCGGGCTAGCGGTCGAAAAGGTTCTCGTCGAG
>DATCGT010000228.1:0-3110 GCA_036508775.1 Tepidiformaceae bacterium
CGAATAGTATCGATGAAGACTATAGGTATAATAGACTGAAATTTTACGCGAAATGCGTACGTAAATGGCGCCAGGCGGCGCGATCGTCGGCGCAACTGTGCCCTTCGTTTCTGCCTTGCACCTCTTTACCGGCAGCACTACTGTGCACGTGCTTAACGAAGAGAATGAGGAGGCCCCGATTTGGGCTCGGAGTCATCTGACAGCGGCCTGCGAACGTGCGCGGCGTGCGGGACCGGGAACTCGGGAAACTCGCGGTTCTGTCGCGGTTGTGGCGCGGTGCTGCCCGCCTCGTCGGTTTGTTCGACCTGTGGGGCGGCAGTAGCGATGGGTGCGAAGTTCTGTCCCGGGTGTGGGGCGCCACGCGACACCGTTCCGTCGGCTCCTGGTCCCGGTCCGACGACCGCGCCCTCCGTCGCGGCCTGCGGCGCCTGTGGGACTGCATATAGCCCGCCGGCGACGTTTTGTCGCCAGTGTGGTGCGCCGCTACTGGCGGCCGTCGTGCCACCTCCCGGCATCGCCGCTCCGGTCGCCTATCCCATGCGGCGCGGCTCTCGATGGCCTCTGTATGCCGGGGCTGTCGTGGTCGTGGCACTCCTGGTCGTCCTGTTCCTGACTGGCGTCATTCCCGGGCTTTCTCATGACAAGAAGAACCAGCCGTCTGCCGTCTCACAGGCGACAGTTCCTCCGAAGGCAGCGACCGCAGCCCCCACCAACGTCGCACCGGCGAAGGCGACTGCCACTCCAACGCCGAACCCCGTCTGGGCGAAGATCACACCCGAGGATCTGTCGGCTGCGATCTTCACTCGCGCTGAGTTGGAGCAGCTTATAAACAAAGCTGGTGATCAGTGGTGGCCCATCGAGCCCCACTTCGGTGGCCCACCACTGCCTGATCTCGACTACCCCGGAGAGCGCTTCTATGCAGCGCAACAGTTCGACAGGGTCAGCGGCCCTGGGTGGTTCGAAGTCGATCTCAGCATGTTCCCGGATGCCGCAACCGCCAGCAGCACATTTGCGTCTTTGCTGTCCACGGTCGATAACGAGGTGACCATCGTCGCTGGCCCTGCGGTAGCTGACGAACAGCGGTACTTCACCCAGACGAACACTGGTGACGATGCGCCGAACGAGTCCGATGTGCGGTTCCGGGTTGGGCCCGTGATCGCCAGGATCAGTTGGGCTGACAAGACTGCCTTCCAGACCCCGGCCACCATGGCTCGATATGCCACTTCTCTGGTCATGAAGCTCAATTCGCTTCTGGCCGGGCATGTAACAGCTCCGGGCATGAGGCCAGAACTCGCCGCCCTGCTTCCTCCGACGGTCCAGGGGGTCGGTCCTGTTCTTGGGACTGCAGCCCTCGCACCTGAGGCGTGGTCATACGGGAGGGACGCCTCTGGCCAACTTTCGATGCCGGCAGTCTACTCGCAGGGTGTCCTCAGCCAGCTGGCGTTCCGGCGCTATTCACTCGCGGCCGATCCGACTCAGGTAGTGGAAGTTACGCTCTTTCCGTTTCGAGACACGGCGTCAGCGCAGGCCTTCATGACAAACGAGATAAGGCTTGAGCCGGACATCCTTCAACGAAAACTGGACCCGGGGAAGACAGGTCAACTGACGGGCTATTTCCTGAGTACCGATGGCATCTACTGGTTGGAGTTCGCGGTGGGTTCTTACGCTGCGGATGTTCAGTGCTTTTCGCCGTACGAAGACGTTACATCGGCCTGTGAGGCCGCGGTCCGCCAGGTTGGCGAGGCGTGGTACACCAGGCTGAGCACGGTCGCTCCGCTAACGCGCTAAACGAGACGGTCGCAGCGTCGGACAAGGAGAAGGCCGGTCACCGAAAGGTGACCGGCCTTCGACCATTCGCCAATAGCGAGCGTTAATCGGCGACGAGCACCAGCGTGCCTGTCGTCGACAGGCTGCCGCCCGTGCCGTTGACGATGCACGAACGAGCCTTCGTCTGCTTGCCCTTGACGCCGTTGATGCCGTCCTCGGCCGTGCCGGACAGCTGGCGGTAGGCTTCCACCATCAATTGCATGCCGTACATGCCGGAGTGGTTGAATGAGAGCCCGCCGCCGTTGGTGTTGATGGGCAGCCGTCCACCGGGAGCGGCATGGCCATCCTTCCACAGCGTGAAGCCCTCGCCGCGCGGGGCCAGGCCAAGCATCTCTGCGGTGATCCCGGCGGTAACCGTGAAGGAGTCGTAGAGCATGGCCATTTCCATGTCCTCCGGCCCCATCCCCGCCATCTTGTAGGCGGCAGCACCTGATGCCGCCGCTGAGGTGGCGGTGAAGTCGTCCATCTCGAGCATGTTCGAGTGGCTCATGTTCTCGCCGGCCCCGGCGATCCACACGGGCTTCGTCTTCAGGCTGCGAGCGATCTCAGGGCTGGTGATGAGCACGGCCCCGCCGTAGTCCGTCACCAGGCAGCAGTGGAGCAGCGTCAGCGGCCACGAGATGATGCGCGCCGTGTTGACGTCTTCCAGCGTGATCGGCCCACCCTGCGGATGCGTTTCCTTCGAATACATCACGGCACGCGGGTTCAAAGTCGCCCACTGTCGCGTCACGACCGCGATGTTCGCGAAGTCTTCAGGCGTCGTGCCGAAGCGATGGTTATGCCGGGTCATGGCGTGCGAGTAATTGGAAGGCGCGCCGGACAGGCCATAGGCCATCGTCATCATCGAGCCGGGCGCCCATGGGTCGCCGCCCATGCCCCCGCCCCCGCGCCCTCGGCCGCGGTTCACGCGGGAAGACCAGCCGGCTTCCCCGTGGGTGATGAGTGCGACATCGATGATTCCGGCATGGATTGCCGCCAGTGCGTGATGCGCGTGCATCTCGAACGAGCAGCCGCCGACCGAGGTAGTGTCGATGTAGGCCGGGTGCAGGCCCAGGTGCTCGGACAGTTCCGAGGACCAGCCCGGGCTAAAGACCCCGTTGATTCGCGAGATCGGGATCCCCGTCTGCTCGCTCACGGCCTTGATGGCCTCAATGTGCAGCTGCAGCGACGTCTTCGGGGTCTCCGGATACCCGATCTCCTTGGCTTCCGCCGCACCGACTATCGCCGCGGCCCTGGAAAGCTCTCCTGGCATTCCGCCCTCCCCTAAATCACGCGCCAGAACG
>DATCGT010000229.1:0-5031 GCA_036508775.1 Tepidiformaceae bacterium
GGGCTTTCAGGAACTCGCCAAAGCAGGGCTCATCGAGGAGTCGAAGATTCGGATGAGCGGTGCGCAGGCGACGGGTTGCTCCCCGGTGGCGACCGCATGGCAGGAAGGCTCAATGAACTTCCGGCCGCAGCGCCCGAACACCATCGCGAAGTCCCTCGCCATCGGCAACCCGGCCGACGGCTACTACAGCCTCGTCCAGCTGCAGGATACGAACGGAGCCTGTGGCAGCGTCACCGACGAAGAGATCATCGAGGGCATCAAGCTTCTGGCTGAAACCGAAGGTATTTTTGCTGAGACAGCCGGAGGCGTGACGGTCGGCTCGCTCAAGCAACTGGCCGCGAGCGGTAGAATCGACCCGGGCGAACTGACCGTGGCGTTCATCACTGGCGCCGGGTTCAAGACGCTCGAAGCAGTAACCGATTCGCTCAATCCTCCCCTGGAGATCGATCCGACCTTCGAGAGCTTTGAGAAGGCATACCGTGCCCTGAAACCGGCGGAGGTGGTTGCGTAATGGCTATCAAACGGGTGAAGTTCACCTTCCCTGACGACCTCATCAAGGAGCCCCTGATCTACAACCTGGGGCACCAGTTCAAGGTCATCACGAACGTCCGCATGGCGGATGTGGATACGAAAACCGGCTGGGTCGTGCTGGAACTCGATGGCGATTCCGGGGAAATCGACCGCAGCATCGCCTGGGCACAGGCCAAGGGTGTCCGGGTCGACCCCGTTACCGGCGACGTCATCGACGGCTAGTCGCCACCAAAACAGACTACTTACTGCGAGAGAACGAAACGCTATGGCAATCAATGTCCGTATCCCCCAGCCACTCCGCGGCCTGACCGGCGACAAAGTCGCCGTCCCCGGCAAGGGCGACACGCTTGGCGCCTGCATCGAGGACCTGGAGGCTAACTACCCCGGGATCCGCGAGCGCCTCATGGATGAAGGCGGACAGCTCCGCCGGTTCGTGAACATCTACGTCAATGGCGATGACGTCCGCTTCATGGACGGCCTGACGACGTTACTGAAGGATGGCGACGAAGTCAGCATCGTCCCTGCGGTCGCCGGCGGTTAAGCGAGCTCCCATCTGCGTCTTTGAGCGGTCAAGACTGCCGAATCAGCGGTAGTGGCGTCGCCGCGTCCGTGATAGCCTCCCCACCACCTGCAGAGGCGGATCTGCGATGTTTGAGGGAATGACGAATGGCTGACCTTGCCCGGAATACGCTCGGCCGGACCGGCCTCGAAATTACGCGGCTTGGCTACGGCGCGATGGAGTTGCGTGGCGCGCCGCGCGGACCTGAGCTATCCGATGAAGACGCTGAGCGCGTGCTGAATGGTGTCCTCGACTTGGGCATCAACTTCATCGACACGTCCCCCGACTACGGACGCAGCGAGGAGTTGATCGGACGCTTCATCTCGAAGCGGCGGTCGGAGTATTTCCTCGCCTCAAAGTGCGGCTGCATCGTGGGGCCACCGCCTTCTGGCGATGCCCCGCGCCACATCTTCACCGCGGAGAACGTCCGGGCCGGGGTGGAGCAGAGCCTGCGGCGCCTGAAGACCGATCATCTCGACCTCGTCCAGTTCCATTCCAGCCCGAGCCGGCAGGAACTCGAGGAGAAGGGCGCGCTTGCCGAACTTCAGAAGCTCCAGGCCGAGGGGAAAGTGCGGTTCATCGGCATGTCCGGGACACTCCCGAACCTCGTCGACCACATCGCAATGGGTGTATTCGACGAGTTTCAGATCCCATATTCCGCGCTCGAACGCGAGCACGAGGCGGCGATTGCGAAGGCTTCAGCAGCGGGCAGCGGCATCGTGATTCGCGGAGGCGCCGCCCGAGGGGCTCCGACGGACTGGCAGCGGGCGCGGCAGAACCTGCCGGTCCGTGATCGTTGGGAACAGGCGAAGCTGGATGAACTGCTGGACGGCATGAGCCGGATGGAGTTCACCCTGCGCTTCACACTTTCGTGTCCTGACCTCGACACGACGATCGTCGGCACGCGGAACGTCGACCATCTGCGGGACAACGTCGCCGCGGCGGTCAAAGGGCCCCTGCCTGCATCGGTCTATGAAGAAGCGAAGCGGCGCCTGGACGCCGCGGGATCGCGTCCTGTCGCGGTGAAGTAGGGTCCCTTCCCCGGCAGCGGCCACCCGGATCAGGCGAGGATCGCGGCCACGGCTCCGACGAGGAACACGCCGTCGAATATTCCCGCGCCGCCGATGGACAGGATCCCATGCCCGAAGACGGACAGCTTCCTGAGATTCAGCAGGTCGGCGCCGATGAGCGTGCCGAGGCTGCCACTGATGTACGCCACCGCCGGGGCATCGCCAGGATGTCCGTTCCAGGTGAGGCCCCAGGAGAAGAGTGCCGCAACGACCGGTGGGATAAGGGCGGGCATCGCGATCCCGATCCCCGGCCGTATCCGTGCGATCCCGTGGGTGAAGCCCGCGATGAATGTGGTCGCGATGATGGTCGCGACGATTGGGGTGTGGAAGAGCAGCCAGGCGCTGAGCAAGGAAGGGATGATCGCGCCGCCCAGGTTCACGGCCACGATCTGGGATTCGACGACCGGTGGATGGTAGAACAGGAACGGACCCGACAGGCCGAAGGAACCAGGCTCGACCGTTATCGTGCGTGACCAGACGGGAATGTTGACCAGGGACCCGGCCAGGCAGCTGACCAGGAAGACGCCGACGAGCGGCCGCGGGATGCCGAGCCGCTCAAACCCGGACGCCACGACGTTCGTCGCGAGGAACGCCCCGACAAGCGCGAGGGCTATGACGATGGTCGGGCTGAGGGGATGACGCTTCATCTCGGCCGTAACGTAGCGGGCCACCGGGCTTAAAGACCATCCTGCGCCCGAAATCGGGGGTGCCACAGGACGTGTGACGGTGCAATGATGTTCGCACTGCGGTTCAGGAGTAGTGGTGATGGCAAAAGATCCGATTTGCGGAATGGACGTCGACGAGAAGAAGGCTGCGGCCACGAGCGAGTACAACGGCAAGACCTATTATTTCTGCGCCCCCGGCTGTAAGCGGGCCTTCGACAAGGACCCCGCGAAATACGCCTGAGTTCGCGAATCCCGGTCAGTTCAATCTGGCGGGGACGTTTGTTCGCAGATTCAGCCGCTCGCCATAAGCCTTAATGTTGCCTTGACGCTTGGGGGGGCCGCGTGTAGCTTCCACCCCGGTGCGGATACGCCCGCATGGGAGGGAATCGCCCTATGTGCCGGATGTGCGACAGCATGGGTGGAGGTGCAACCTGGTACCTCAACCCCAAGAATTACAGCAACCGGATGTACAAGCTCCGCGAGCCCGGCAAGGGCCCGACCGAGCAGCTTGGTAACAGTCCCAACGCCGGTTCGCAAGAGGGCCCGGCGAGCGGTGGCGGGATCGGCCTCCAGCGCGCTATTGAAGCGAAGGCGAGCGGCGACCTGGCCACCTTCAACACGATCATTACTGAGATGAACCGCCGTGCGGTCATGCGCCCGGGCGCCCAGGCGGTGCCCCTCCACGAAGTCTTCGAAGTGCTCGATCTGGGGATGCCGGTGGCGGCGATGATGTGCATCTGCCGCAAGACCACACGCGCCTGCGACGAGTGCAGCCTCAGCGAGTACACCTGCATGGGCCTCGGAACCGGGATGTTCAAGTGGGAACGATGGCCCGAGCGTTACAGCGGTGGCGTCGAGTTCCTCACCACCAAGCAGGCGAAAGAGTGGATCGAGTACTGGGACACGAAGGGGATGATGCACCTCCTGATGCAGGAAGGTGGCGACTTCATCGGTGGCCTCTGCAACTGCGACTATCCGGACTGCATTCCGATCCGAAACCGGATCGACTACGGCCTCTGGGCCCAGCTCGTAAAGAGCGAGTACGTCTGCTTCGTCGATTGGGAGAAGTGTAACGGATGCGGTGACTGCCTCGGCCGTTGCCATTTCAACGCTCTGAAGTTCGAAGCCACCATGGACAAGGCTCACATCGACCAGTTCCAGTGCTTCGGGTGCGGACTCTGCGAGACGGCCTGTCCTCGAGACGCGATCTCGTACCTGGACCGCAAGAAGATCCCCGGACTGGCAAAGGTTTGGTAGACGCATGTATCCAGTGATTGCACCAGTCATCAAGATCAACAACGAACGTTGCACGACGCCGTTCGCCTGCAAGGCTTGCCTCCAGATCTGCCCGACCGCGGTCTTCAGCGTCCACGGCCTGAAGATGGTTCGCCTGGAAGAGACCGACAAGACCGAGCCGGGCAATTACCGGCTGCGGGTGGCCTATCGCGACAAGTGCACCGCCTGCAACCGCTGTGTTGACGTTTGCCCCACGGATGCGCTCACCGTTTCGATGCCCGAAGGAGAGACAGTATGACCGCGACACGTGAACGTCAGCGAGTGGTCTTTCCGAAGAACTGGACATTCGATCTCGCCGATGAGCTGGTCGATGACATCAAGGCCGAGTTCGACCCTGCCGTCGCGGTTGCCGAGCTCGCCCCGAAGGTCGCCGGTAAGCCGATCGCCGAAGCGAAGCAAATCGCTGAGAAGTTCTTTACGGACTACGGTCAGCGGTGGATGGATCGGACCATCGAACTGGGCAACGTCCATCGTGACCGCGCCTACGAGGCACTCCTGGCGGCTGTCGAGAAGACCGGGGAGATGGGGTTCCCCTTCATCCCCGAACGCTTCGTTGAGATTGCCTACCTGAGCACCCAGCCCATCTACTCGCTTCCGATCGTTGAAGCGACGAAGAAGGCTTTCGGGTTCAAGATCGTGTTCTGCGACACCCTCAACGCGCTGCGCGAGCAGTGCGGCGACGAACTTGCGGACCAACTGCCCTGCCGCCAGGCCTGCCTGACGGCCTCGGAGCGGGCGTTCACCGCGCACGGGTTCAAAGTCGAATCGTCTCAGGAATCCAATCTCATAAGCGACGAGTTCTGCCAGTTCAGGTTCGCGCGCAAAGACGCTTAGCGCGGGTTAACCAGATGCACGAGACTCTCGTCAATGGCACTTGCAGCGATTGCGCTAAGTTCGTCGCGGTCTTCCC
>DATCGT010000230.1:0-9639 GCA_036508775.1 Tepidiformaceae bacterium
CTGCGATGGATCTTCCCCTCGTGCGGCCAGCCATGCCCGCCCGCCGGCCCTACCGAACTGGGCTTCGACCACAGGCCGAGGCAACGCCGCGAAATCGCCGATGGTCCGGATGCCAAGCAGCCCCAGACGCTCGATCACCTCGTGGTCGAGGGGCAGCCAGGTAGTCGGCTTTCCCGCCAGGAAGTCCTTCGCCTGGCAGGCTCCACACGCAGTACTTTGCCAGGCAGGGCACAGCGCGCCACAATCCCGGCCGTGAATTTCGTATCGGCTATGCCGAGGCCGGGTTGAAGGCCGGGCGGCACAGCGTCGAAGATCGCCTGCTCTACCAGCCCCACCCGGGGATAGAGCGCTTCAAGCCCGTGAATATCGGCATAAACAACCCCCGGCTCACCCTCCTCGACGATGGGGCTGATCGAGGCGATGGCCTCGACAAGATGCGCCGCAATCCGGGCGACCAGCGCCGGGCGCTGTTCAAGGACAATGAGCCCAGGGCAAAGCGCAGTCGCCTTCCGAAGTGGCATACCCTGCCAGACCCCAAGCGACGCAGCACGTTCCGATCGTTCGAGAACGCGAGCGCGGGACTCGTCAGTGAGCGCCACCGCCGCTGCCGCCAGTGCGGGCCTTTCGGCTACTTCGCAGGCAAACGACAGGGCAGGGATGACCAGGCAGGCAAGGGGCACCAGTTACCTCCGGTAAGGGAGGATGATGATAGTAGCACGTTTGTTCTTTTACCAGTCTCCCCGCCCGAAGCTTCACGTTCGGCCCGCAGCGCAAGAGAGCCCCACTTCAGGTGGGGCTCTCTTGCTGTTTCCTGTCGCTGGGTCCCGCATCCTGGAGCGGACTCGGAGAGGACGGTTGCCACACCCAGGGTGCGGGACCCAGCGATAGGCTCAATTGCGGAGGGCTACAAGAGACGCTCTTTTTGCAACCCCCGACGGGCGCAGGTGTACTGCAACGACAGGCCGTCTCCCGTCACCGTCGTTCCAATCTCGCCTCGCACCTCCTGCACCAGTCACATGACTTCATCCGACAATCACAGTACGGGGCTTCCCGGCGCATACATGGCCGGCCCTGCCGTGATCTCGATCCGGTATTCTCCCGCGCCCATGGCAAACCCGAACGGAACATCCCAGGCGGCCGACCACTCGGATGACGTTCCCTGTGAGAAGCGCGCACCCGATTCGGCCCCATTTGGCGCCACCACTTTCAGCGCGACGCCGTCGGCGGCTGTCACTGGCTGACCGGTCAACTGATCCGTCACCTCAAAGCGAAACACGATTTGCGAGACGCTCTCAGCGCGCTCGGTACAGGCGTCAACGGACATGACGTCGTAGACGTCTGCCACAGCTGCCCCTGCCGTCTTCACGGAAACGGCATACGGAACCGCATAACAATACGCAGAGCCCGGAGTGCCCTCGCCGGGCATGCTCTGCGATCGCTTCACCGAGGAGACCATCAGCCGCAACTGCGCGTTGAGTCCCTGTTGGTCCTGCAACATCTGCTGGACCCTCTTGTAATCACCATTCGAGGAGTAGCCCTCATACGCGAACCCCGCGACAAGCGCCACTCCTACGACTGCCAGCGCGCCGAGCCCGAGGACCCGTACCCTGCTGAACATCTGGTATATCCCCCTGTGCTGTTTGTCAGCCAGGACAGGTGTGGGCGCCATGAAGGCGCCCACACGTTCATTCAGGATTCAGGACCCGCCACCGCCACCAGAGAGGTCAGCTGCTTCCGCTGCCCCTCCAACAGATTCGCGGGCTTCCTTCCCGACTACGGCGCCCGCTTTGACACGGGAGATACCGAAGGCCTGGAAAAGGATGAATAGGAGTGTCGACCAGACACCACCGATGACTAGAACAAAGCCAACCTTCGCCCAGAACTTGAAGGTCAGGATCTGCTCATGCTCTTCAACCAGCGCCGGCACGAAGTTCCGGCTGGCTGGCAGTTCGATATTGGCGTCACTGGCGTCGTAGAGCCCCTGGCCGTCAAAGTGAACCACCATGCTCTCGGCGTCGGGTGTTGTCGGGTGATAGACGAACTCGACCGAACCATCAGCACCAGTCTTCGCCGTGCCGACTTCCATCAGCCCGCTGGCGCCAGCGAATTGTTCCTTGAGCAGGAACGTGACGTCGGCCTTTGCGACGGGCTGGCCATCCTTGTCGGTGAGCTTCCCGAGGATTGATACGTGATCGCCCTGGAGCGCGATGCCCGCGGCAGGGTCAACGGTGAACTTGGTGGCAGTCAGGGCAGGCGCCGCACTACCACCGGCAGCACCACCAGCCGCCCCGGCGGCGGTAACCTTCAGCGTGCCGTTCTGAAGTGAGCTATGAATGTCACACTCGATATTGCAGGCGAAGCCGAAGTTCCCACTCTTCGTCGCGATGAACTTAATCGTCGACGATGTATTGTTTTTGTCGAGCTTGTCGGTCGCCATGTTGTAGCCACTGAGCTGGATGATGTGCTCATCGCCCGTGTTCTGGGTCTGCGACCAGAGGAAGGTCAGTTCAACGGACGCGCCCTGCGTGACCGTGATCGTCGCCGGGTCGAAGCCGGCGTCCGTGATCTTCACGGTGATCTGCGTTGGCCCGTCATCGGCCAGGGCCGACTTCGAAGCCATCGGGACGATCGCGATGAGCGCGACCATGAGAATGAATGCGGTTTGAACGAGCCTGTGCATTGTGAGCTTCATGGCTATGCCCTTTCCACCTGGGGCTTGAGCGCCGCCGGCGCGTGTGCGCCAGAAACACTGTGAGCACGAGCCTCTTCCAGTTCCCATCCCTCTTCCATTTCATCAATCGAAATGATCGGGAAGAACTTGGCAAAGACGGTCATGATGAAGGCGAATCCCGCAAACGAGGCGACCGTGATGAGGATCTCAACGCCGGAAGGCATATACGCGCCCCACTCGTAAGGGAGCAGAGGAGCGCTCATCGACGGGACGACGATCACCAGGCGCTTCAGCCACATGCCAACGTTCACGAGGACCGAAGCGAAGACGAGGATGCGAATCTTCCTGGTCCACGGCAGAGCAGCGAGCACTACCGGGACGATCTGGCCACCGATGAAGCCCAGCCAGACCATAGCCGCATAGCGGCCAAAGAAGAGCTGGTTGATGAGAGCACCGTCACTCGCCTCCATCTTGTAGCTCATCGTCAGGAACTCAGCGAACGTGAAGTACAGGTATGCGACCCCGAAGACCACCATCAGAGTTGCCAGCAGCTTGAAGTGCCGTTCTGTCAGGAAGTCTTCGAGCCGGTAAACGCGTCGGAAGACATACATGAGGGTTATCAGGATGGCCGTTCCCGAATAGAGCGCTCCAACGGCGAAGTACGGGGCAAAGATGGTGCTGTCCCAGCCCGAACGGTAGGTCATTCCGAAGATCCATGACACGACCGAGTGCGTCGCGATACCAATCGGAATGATCAGGACCGCCATGATGGTGCCGGCCCGCTCGATGCGGCGGCGCTGCTCAGGCAGAGCCTGCCATCGCATGCCGACGGCCGTGTAAAGCTTGCGCCGGAACCCCGACACCTGCCCCCCAAGCTTGTCACGAAGAATCCCCGAGTCCGGAATGAGGAACAGGAAGAGATAGATGATGCTCGCCGTGAGGTACGTCGGGATGACCATGATGTCCCACATGAGCGGGGACTCAAGGCGCCCGTACATGATCAGGTGCAGGACCCGGTCGGGGCGCCCCATGTCGATCGCCGGCATGATGGCGCAAATGGTGAGCGCCGCAACCGTGCTCAACTCGGCGAACCGGGTCAGCGGCCGGCGCCACTCGGCACCAGTGAGACGAAGAATGCCAGAGATGAACGTCCCTGCCATGCCCAGTCCACTGAAGAAGACGAAGTTCGAGATGTAGACACCCCAGGTAACGGTGTCGTTCAACCCGGTGACTGCCAGGCCGTCTTTGAGCTGCGTCGCATAGGCGACTGTCCCGGCCATAATGAGGATGAGGAGGATCCCCATCCACACCATCCAAGCCCGCGACGTACGGGTCAGCGGCGCCATGATTCGCTCATCGAATCGCGCCTTGATCTCATCATGAGTGAGTACTGCTTGAGTCAATTTGAGGCCCCCTGGGTCGAGGAGGACGGACGAACCGGCATCCCATTGCTATCGAGCGTCGCGCCCAGTTCTTGCCAGTTCCGCGGGGTCTTGGCCGCAACCGTGCTGTCCACCGTGCGACCGTAGTCCTGGCCGTGGCCGGGGATGTACCAGACGCGCGGCCTGGTACCGAGTTCTTCCTTGAGCCGGTATGCAGCATTGGTGCCGATGAACCGGGAGAACTTCACGATTTCCTTGCCATTGGTCCCAACGTCGGAGTTGAGGTCGGCAAGGTAGATCGCGAACATCGGGCAGGCAGTCGCACAGGCGGGAAGCTTCCCTTCCTTCGTGCGGTGCGCGCAGGTCATGCACTTCTCGACGGTGCCCTTGCGGTGTGGAACAGGGTATTCGGGTGTGTAGTTGGCAAGGGAAGCGCCTTCGGGGTTAGGCGGCTGCCCCCAGTTGAAACGGCGCACGCCGTAAGGGCAGGCGGCCATACACATCCGGCAGCCGATGCACTTGTCGTGGTTAATAAGGACGGAGCCTTCCGGGTCATGGTAGGTCGCGCCAACCGGGCAAACCTTTGTGCAAGGGGCGTTTTCGCACGCATTGCAGATTCGCGGCATGAACGACGTGTATCCGCCGGGATCGTCGACCTGGAGGATTTCAATCCACTCCTGCCCAGGGGGCACGAAGTGCTCGGCATTGCAGCCTTCAACGCACTTTGGAGCCTGGTCGATCGTCGTGCAGCCGTCGCACTTGCGAAGGTCAATGACCATCGCCCACTGGTGAGTCGGCTGGGCTGGTTCGCTTTCCTGGGCATTGGCGGTCTTTGTGGCCGACGGCAACAGGCTCGCGGCTACAGGGACTGCGCCGGTCGCGCCAATTGCCGCAGCGATCCCCAGACCGCCGAGGACACGGCGACGCGACACGCCGCTGGGATGGGTCGTCTTTTCCCGGGCACTATCCATCGAATTTACCTCTCCTGATGCAATGATTTCTCCGCCGGAAGATTTCGGCATGCGTGGGACTGCGTGGTCGACGTAGGTAAAAGCACGTAGTCTCATTCAAATTGTTCAGCTAACGCCAATCATTCCCCTGACAGATTCGCGGATCGCGAGGACGTGATGCCGTCCGCTGAAGGGAGGTAGAATGGAAAAGCGAGGTAGCGAATGCCTGACGGGCCAATCCGGGTTGTCATCGCCGAAGACCACGCCGTCGTTCGGGAAGGTACACGAGGAATCCTCCAGGCAGACCCGCAGATTCAGGTGGTTGGCGAGGCGGAGGACGGGCTTGTCGCGTTAGCGCTTGCCGAATCGATCAAACCGGACCTGATGGTGCTCGACCTGCGTATGCCCAAGCTCTCCGGCATCGAAGTCGCACGGCGCATCAGCGAAGTCTCACCCGAGACGCGCATCCTCGTACTGAGTGCACACGATGATGACGACTACATCTTTGCCGCGATGGAAGCCGGGGCCGCCGGATACCTTCTGAAGACGGCCCGCGGGGACGAGGTGATCTCCGCGATCCACGCGATCATGAGAGGCGAAGTCGTCCTCCAGTCAGCGGTCGCGGCGAAGTTTGTTCGCCATCACCGCGAGGGCGACCGCGCGACCCCGTCGGGAGAAGGTCTGACCCCTCGCGAGATGGAGATCCTGCGTCTCGCGGCCACCGGCCTCCGTAACAAAGAGATCGCCCAAAGGGTGAAGCTCAGCCGCCGAACTGTGGAAGGGCACCTGAGCCACATCTTCAGCAAGATGGCGGTCGGTTCCCGAACCGAGGCGATCTTGCTCGGCGCATCACGCGGCTGGTTCGTACTCGACCAGGGTGCGCTTCATGCCGCTTCGGACTGACCAATGACGGGCGCGACGCAATCACAGGCGGGCATCAGCACACTGCGGCTGAAGTGGACGAACACGTTCGGGCGGACCCGGGAATGGGCCAGGCGATGGTTCGACCGGTTCGGCACACACCTCTCGGATCCGCGCTTCTGGGCAGTCCAGATCATGATCGTCGGTGTAGCGGCTGGGCATCTTGGTGCGGAGTTGTACGGCGATGAGCGGCTGGGCGCGGCCTATTTTCTCCCTGCCTCCCTCTATTTCTTCCCGGTGCTCTACGCGAGTCTCAACTTTGGGCGTGAAGGCGCTTTCCCGACGGCCCTCTGGGGAAGCCTCCTGGCACTCCCGATCGTCGTCTTCTACCACCACGGTATTCAACTCGCGGGCGAGTCTTTCCAACTTGGCCTGACGGTCTTCCTCGCCGTCGTCGTCGCAACCCGCGTAGACCAGGTAATTAAGGCACGACAGCAGGCCGAACTCTCTGAGGCGGCCAGTGCGCGCTCGGAACTCAAGTATCGCGCCCTCTTCAATGGCGCGAGCGAGCCAATCCTGGTCGTCGATGGCGACGGCCTAATCCAGGACAGGAATGCGGCAGCAGCGGCACTCCTGTCGATGGACGCACCCAACCTCCACGGGGCATCCATCGATGACCTGCTCGGCATCGAGGTCACGATGGACGACGACACGGCAACCACGTCGGTCACGGCACGCGACATCAGCCTTCAGCGAGCAGATGGAGCAAAGACGTGGTTCCAGCCCGTCTGCACCCAGGTACCAACCGCGGATCGCACGATCCTGATCCAGGTCCTTCTGCGCGACGTGTCAGAGCGGCGCGGACTCCAGGACTACGCCCGGGAAATCGTCCGCGCCCAGGAAGAGGAACGACAGCGCATCGCCCATGAACTGCACGACGTGAGTCTCCAATCTGCCATCCTCATCTGCCGACAGCTGGACATCGTCTCCGATGCGGCCAGGGACGGTGATAGCCGGGCGCTCATCGCGACACTTGCTGATGCAAGACGCGGTGCGGAAGCGATGGGCGATGAGCTGCGGCACTTCAGCCGGGACTTGCGGCCACTCATCCTCGAAGATCTGGGGCTCGTCCCGGCTTTGAGGCAACTGGTCATGGAGATGGAAGCCCGCAGTGCCATCAGCTGTCAGCTGGCGGTCGAAGGCAAGGCGCGCCGCCTCGACCCCGGAGTGGAACTCGCGCTGTTCCGGGTGGCTCAAGAAGCGCTACGAAACGCCGAACGGCACGCGAACGCATCGCAGTTGAACGTCCGCGTCGCTCACCGGCGGAACAGGACGATCCTGACCGTCACCGACGATGGCGATGGCTTCAAAGTGCCCGACCTGACCGCCCTGGTTGGCGGGAAACACCTTGGTCTTGTGGGTATCCGCGAGCGCGCCCGCCTCGTCGGCGGAGTATGCGAGATCCGCTCCGGCCCCGGGCGTGGTACACGCGTCGAAGTTACGGTACCGAACGCCTCGCAACCCTGAAGACTGGCGCTCCCGCGATGCGGGAGCCAGGAACTTCCTATTTGCCCAGGGCTGAAAGCATCTCGTCGAACGACGTCAACTTCACCCGCGGGCGACCGGCCGCCAGTCCACGGCTGACTTCGATCTCGTCGAGTTTGAGCCAGTCCTGGAAGGTCACGTAGCGAGGCTGCTTCTTTCGGATCAGATCAGCCTCGATGTCGGAGTCGGGGAATTCAGGCTGGAGCGTACAAGCCTCAGCGGCATCCTCGAGCATGCACGCTACGGTTTCGTGAGCGTCTGGCTTGTTGGTGCCAATCACGCCGCTCGGCCCGCGCTTGATCCATCCGGTGGTGTACTCGCCAATGATCGCCCGATTGGTCTCGGGGTCGGTGATACGACCCTTTTCGTTCAGGATGACACCCCACCGGTCGTGGAACGGGATCCCCGGGAGCGGCGAACCCCGGTAACCTACTGAACGGAAGACGAGTCCAACCGGCAGGTCCTCAAACTGGTCCGTGGCGCGGGCGACAATGCTGCCCGCGTCGTCCTGGGCGAGTTCATTCTTTACGAGCCGCATCGTCGCGACGTTACCGGCGCTGTCGCCCACCAGTTCCACCGGCGAAACGAGGAAACGCAGGAAGAGCTTCCGGAGGCGGCCGGCCGGTGCATGGCTCGCATGGGCCTGCAGGAGTTCGACCTTCTTCGCGAGCGAGCGGTCGCCGCTGCCTTCGACCATGGCCTTGCTTACCGCGTCGAGTGCCACCTCATCGGGACGGATGACAACGTCGGCGTCCTCGAGTTCACCGAGTTCCTTGATCTCCGGGTTGGTGAACGCAGCCTGTGCAGGGCCGCGCCGCCCGAGGAGATAGACTTCGCGGACGCGGCTCTTGCTCAACGCCTCGATGGCATAGTCGGCCATGTCGGTCATCCGAAGTTCGTGAGGTGAGAGGCAGAGGATGCGAGCAACGTCGATGGCGACGTTCCCTACCCCAACAATTGCGACCCGCTCCTGGGTCAGGTCGAACTGGTAGTCGCGGTAGTCCGGGTGGCCGTTGTACCAGGCGACGAACGCGGTTGCCGGGTGGCTGCCACCCAGGTCTTCGCCGGGGATCCCCATACGCTTGTCTGATTGGGCGCCTGTCGCGAAGAGCACCTGGTGGTAGTGCTGCTTCAGTTCGTCGAGGGTGATGTCTTTTCCATACTCAACAAACCCAAAGAAGCGGAAGCGCGGGTTCGTCGCCATTTGGGCGAAAGCCTTCGTCACGTTCTTGATCTTCTGGTGGTCCGGAGCTACACCGGCGCGGACAAGACCGTAAGGAGTGGGCAGCCGGTCGAACATATCCACTCGGACATCAATGCTTTCCTGGCGAAGCAATTGCTCCGCGGCATAGAAGGCTGATGGTCCGGCACCGATGATCGCGACACGCAACGACTGGCTCAAAAGGTCATCCTCCGGTGTTTTCTTCGGGCATTCCGACGACGCGGGGCGCCGACCAAACTACCGCCCTCATTACCATCCTAAGTCTGCCGGCCAATACCGGCGACCCGAAACAGCCTGATTCAGCACATCCTTCCATTCGATGTTGCCTAGACGGTTCCCTGCAGAGAGGCGGCCTGTGACTGCCCGCTCCGGACGAAGATGAGCGCTGTAGATATATATAAGGAAAGAGAAACACACACGGGGACCATGGGATCGCGATCGGCTCAGGGTTAGCCCTGAGCCGCCTGGCCAACCATAAGAGTGTGATCTGGCATCCGCGAGATTCGAGCAGCTAGGGGCCAGCCCTGTGCGGCCACTGATTCAAGACTAGTTATGGCCATGATTCTCATTCTGGTTGCCATTGCCATGATCAGAACCCTGGTTCCCGTCCTGACTGCCGTGGCCGACCCCGTCTCCGGGCGCAGCATGGTCATTTGCGCCGGCATGGTCGGACACGGCAGGATTGCCCTGGCTATTGTGGCCTGCCGAACTATCAGCATTTCCCGCGGAATTGTCGTTGCCCTGAGCTGCTGCCGGTGTCGTGCCCGGGCTGTTGTGGTCCCCCGAGCCATCAGGATGTCCCGCGGAATTGTCGTTGCTGTGAGCAGATGCAGGTGTCGTGTCCGGGCCGTTGTGTTCTCCCTGCGAACTGTCAGCGGGCGCAGCAGCATTGCTGTCGTGGTTGGTGCCGGATGCCTTGTCCTGGCTGCCATGTTCGCTCGAGCCGCCGTTCGCCGGTGCGTCATCGGACCGGGAAGCGCTGTTCTGCGTCCCGGATGCCCCGGCACC
>DATCGT010000231.1:0-4487 GCA_036508775.1 Tepidiformaceae bacterium
ATCGGAGTGTCCGCCCCGAGCGAAGTGATGCATTCCCGCGTCATGATCAGGTCGGAAGCATCCTGCACAAAGCTCAGCGCGAACAGGTCCACCCCGGCCCCCACCCCGGCCTTGATTGCCTCCCGGTCACGGTCGGTCAGCGCGGGCATCGAGAGATTCGAGTGGGGAAAGCTCACCCCTCGACGAGCGCCCAGCGGGCCGCCTGTGATGACCGTGCAATCGAGCCCGTCACCGGCCGTCCCCAGGACGAGCAGTTCGATGTTTCCATCATCCAGGAGCACGTGCTCTCCGGGCGCCACATCCTGCACGAGCTGAGGGTACTCGACCGAAATGACAGCGCTCGTGCTCGCGACCAGGGTGCTCGTCAGGCGCACTCTCTGCCCCGCTTCCAGTGGGATGGGCCCTTCGCCAGCGACTGGGCCCGTGCGCATCTTCGGCCCGGCCAAATCCATGAGGACGCCCACAGGCTGGCCCACTTCAGCCGCCACTTTCCGCACAAGCTCGATCGAATCGACATGTTCCTGGATCGTCCCATGACTCGTGTTGAGCCGCGCAACGTTCATCCCGGCGCGAATAAGGCTGGCGATAATCTCGGGCTTCAGGGAAGCTGGCCCGAGCGTGCAAACAATCTTGGTCCGTCTCATGGTCACAGTGTAACAATCGGCCATTAACCTCCGGCCGATACCGGGCACGGCCGCGATACACTCGTCCCCATGGTCAGGAAAGACGGTACGCTTCAGGGTCGTGAGTTCGTCTTCTTCTGCGAGGACCAGTTGATGGCGGCCCTCCCCGCCGGCTTCCCGCAGCCTCAGCGGCGCGTGATGTGGACGATCCTCCAGCTCTCCTACGCCGACCCCGCCTTCCATTTCGAGCTGCAGCCGCTGATGGGAAGATCGCAGGTAGAACTCGGCCTCCACTTCGAAGGTCCGCTGGACGAGAACGAACGCTGGGCGTCTGAGGTCGCGGACAGGGCGCTCACCCTCATGGCCGCTCTCGGACCAGGCTGGGATCTTGAGGAATGGACGCCGTCATGGCGGCGCCTCCACCGAGTCTTTCACTTCACCCGGTTCGACCTCGATTTCGCGCGCGAAGTCGCCGGACAGTTCACCACGCTCGTTACGACCCTCCAGCCGCTCTTCGGCCCGACTGCCACCCCGCAGGAACCGCTCGTCCGGGTCATCGGAGGCAAGGGTCGCTCAGAACGGTGGCACAACCGTTCCCGCGCCCGCCGCTAGCACTCGCGGCCATTGTCGGGACAAACGTCGTCTCAACCTGTGCGCTCAGGTCGAAGTAGTCCTGGAACGTCTGGTTGAACCGGTAGAAAGCATCCCGCCGGTTGTAGTCCTGGCCGACCGCGAATTCCCGCGCGCTTCGCAGGTCAAGGGAGTTCAACGTGAACTCATGCTCGGCCCGTCCGTGCGCCTTGATGTCCTCGATCATCATCCACCACGCGTCGTAGTCCTGGACGAGCGTGAAATCGAGCTCCGCGGCTCTCGCGGCAGCAATCTCAGCAACCCGGGTGACTTCGAACGCCTCGAAATCGATCTCGAAGTACCGTTCGTCGACCTCTACGCCCACCTGGCAATCGCACGTCCCGAGGCGCTTGAAACTGTCGGAAGCATTCAGGCGGTCAGCGACGGCTTTGAACCATTCGACCGAGGGAAAGTCGGGCATCGCTTTGAACCTCCAGCGTACCTGGGCGGTGCGGGGCAGGCTCACTGTCGCCACCACCCGGAAGCAGCGTAGCCGGGTGTTCGGCAGCCCCGGGTAAGCATCGGGTATTAACCGCGAGATTTCCGCCGAAATGACAACGCCCAGAGCGCAACCAGCACCCCGAAGACAAACCCCCCGATATGCGCGAACCATGCGGTCCCCTGGTCAGGGGCGACCGCGTTGGAGACGGTTGCCACCCCCGAGAACAGGTTCTGGAGGAACCAGAGGCCGATCATCACTACGGCCGGTATCGGGATGGGGATAAGGATAAGGAAGAAGAAGGGGATCACCACGCGCACCACGGCCTTCGGGAAGAAGAGCAGGTAGGCGCCGAGAACGCCCGCTATCGCCCCGCTCGCACCCAGGACCGGTACGACGCTCGTCGGATCGACAGCCCCCTGCACGAGGGACGCCACGACTCCCGCTGCCAGGTAGAAGACGAGATATGCGAAGTGCCCGAGCCGGTCCTCCACGTTATCGCCGAACACCCAGAGGAAGATCATGTTCCCGAAGATGTGGAGCCAGCCCCCATGGATGAACAGGGCCGTTAGGATGCTGACCATGATCTGCGGCCGGTCCGGGTGGGGTACATCCGACCTGCCCGCGAGATTGTCGAAGAACTCCTTCGGCTGCCACGCCCATTTGCAGACAAAGTGGTCCACCTGCGACGGCGCAACCGCCAGCCCGTAACAGACGCCCCCTTCCTGCGCCCCGAGCGCCTGGTTGAACAGCCTCGGATCGCGCGGAACAGCGCTTGAGAGGTTGAGCAGATAGACGAAGACCGCGACGTTCAACAGGATGATGCCCCAGGTCACCCAGGGCGTCGTCCGGCGACGCGAGTTGTCGCCGATCGGAATCACGCCTTCAGACCATCAAGATGCGACGTGTCATTGAGGCGGACGAGGGCGAGTTTTCCTCCCCTCATACTCAGCTCCGACAGACTGCAGTTGGCGATTTCGAGCCGGTAGGTCTTCTCCAGGGGGATGGCCAGCACCTCGGCCACCAGCGCGAGCAGCGCGTCGCCATGAGAAACGACGAGCACCGTCTGGTGTGCGTGTCGCTTGGCGATTGCCTGGATCGCCGCGAACGTACGCCCCCGCACTTCGGCGATTGCCTCGCCGCCCGGTGGACGCCACGCCGGGTCCTCGGCTCGCATGAGCGCGAAGCCTTCGGGGTCTCGCTTCGCGATCTCCCTTTCGCGCCACATCTCCCAGTCGCCGTAGAAGATCTCCCGCAGGCGAGGGTCGAGCATCAACTCGAGGCCCCGCCCGTCGACGATCCGCGCCGCGGTTTCGCTCGCTCTCGAGAGGTCGCTCGCATAGGCCGCCTGAATGCCGGTGCCGGCGAGCCGGTCTGCGAGCGCGTTCGCCTGCCGCACGCCGAAATCCGTCAGAGGCGTCTCCGACTGCCCACAGAAGCGCCCTTCACGGTTCGCAACGGTCTGGCCATGCCGGGTCAGGAGAATCCGCGTGGGCGGGCGAACGGGACGGGCACTCACGGGCACCTCCGGGGACTTGACCTGCTTATCAATGCGATCGCGGAAGAGTTGTAGTCTCTTGCGACATGCTGATCTCTTGAGAAGTGTATCGGCGAGAACGTAGGGCACTCCCTTATTTGCATCTATCGACGATACAAATACGATACCGTCGCCTCGGGTACCACCCCTATCTCCTTGAGCGTCACCTCCGGACGACGAAAAGGTCTGGTCAAGAACATGGCCCTCCCACCGCGTGAGAACTGGACTACGGGCGGCGCGCCCAACGTTCCACCTGCGGGATTCTCAGTAACCGGCGGCTCCCCTTCCTACGAAGCGCGGTACGCCGAGAGCGTCCGGGCGCTCCGGCACATGCTGGGCACTCTCGATGTCATCGCAGCCGCCGATGCCGTGATCGTCTACAGCTTTGACCGCGAAGCAGGTCGCCGAACCTGCGTCGCTTTCGACGCCGACGAGCGCGTTCGCCCACCGCGACAGAGGAGCACGCTGACCGGTTCCACCAGCTTCTTGGGCTCACTGGAGACCCCGACCGCAACCTACGATCGCGATGTCCCCAGGGGCCATGGCCCCTGGCTGGGTCGCGCCGCCCGCCGACTCGGACTCGGTTCGGTCATCGCGGCACGCCTGGACGGTTCGAACGGTCCCGTCGGCCTTATCGTGGCCGGCACCATCCTGCCCGGGACCTTCGGGCGCGCCGAACTCCAGGTGCTCTCCGAACTCGCCAGGCCACTCTCGATGGTGCTGGAACGTGCCAGCCTCGTCGATTCCCTGAACCAGCAGACCGCGCGCACGCAATCGGTCATCCAGTTGCTCGCCGCCCTGGGGCCCCGGCGTACCTTCGAGGAGATCGCCAACCCTGTTGCAAGTGCCCTCCGCAATATGTTCGGAGCCAACCATTGCTCGGTCGGCCTCATCGAGCGGGACTCTTTCGTGCTCTCCGGCCTCGACACCGAGGTGGTGCATCACCTCCATCACGCGAACACCCTGCCGCTCAACCTGATCGACGGCATCGATGATGAAGGCCCGGGCTACAGCGTCGTCGCCGACCTCAACGCCCCGGCCATCGCCGAGACCGAGGCCACCGCCGCCATTCGCGCGCTCGGCATCCGCTCGTTGATGCGAGCCACGATCTCCGGCGCCGACGGCACCATCGGCCGGGTCATGCTCGGCTCATTCTCCCGTGATCATTTCAGCGAGGTTGATGCTCGCCAGCTAGCCCAGGCAGTCCAGCCACTTGGCGTGGCCGCGCAGTACTTCCGAGGATTGCGCGAGGCCGAGC